>NZ_JAEKNS010000151.1:0-44771 GCF_016464765.1 Candidatus Aeolococcus gillhamiae
AAGGCAAGCTGCAGGTCGAGCTGGCGCGCTTGCAATATTTGTCGACGCGGCTCGTGCGGCGCTGGAGCCACCTCGAACGCCAGCGCGGCGGCATTGGCAACCGTGGCGGCCCGGGCGAGGCGCAGATCGAGCTCGACCGGCGCATGATCGGCGAGCGCCTCAAGGGCATCAAGAAGCAGCTCGAGAAGGTCAAGCGCCAACGCCACACGCAGCGGCGCGCTCGCGAGCGCAACGAAACCTTTCGCATCTCGCTGGTCGGCTACACCAACGCCGGCAAGTCGACCCTTCTCAACCGCCTCACCAACTCAACTGTCCTCGCCGATAACCTGCTGTTCGCCACGCTCGATCCCACCTCACGCCTGCTCGGCCTCTCCAGCGGGCGCCGCGTCATCGTCACCGACACCGTCGGCTTCATCCAGTCGCTCCCGCACGAGCTAGTCGAAGCCTTCAGCGCCACGCTCGAAGAGGTTCGCGAGGCCCACCTGCTCACCGTCGTTGTCGACGCGTCGCACCCGGACGCCGAGGGACAGCTCGAGACCGTCCTCGAGACGCTGGATGAGATGGGCTGCAACCAACCGGCCATCCTCGCGGTGAACAAGATCGACCGCCTCGATTCCGCAGAGGCAAACGAGGTCGCCCAGCGCCTCGGCGCCATCGCCGGCATGGAGCCGGTGCTCATCTCCGCAGCCAAAGGAACCGGCCTGCGCGACCTGCGTACCGCCATCGACGAGCTCGTCGCGCACGTCGTCCCGGACACCCGAGCCAACCGCCCAATCATCGCCGCGCACGCTGTCGAGGAGCCGGTGCCCGAGCTCGACGAGACGCCCGTCCGAGCAGCCCGCCGCGCTGCTTCCTGATGGCACCGTCTCGACAAGAACTCCGGGTGGGCGGCATCGTGCGCAGCAGCGAGGAGATCCACTCGGCGCAGCCGAGTTAGCTCCGAAGCGCCCGCGAGCATCGCGACCGGAGCGATGCAGCCCACCCCGAGTTCCTCACGCCGTCGGCGCCGTCGCGTCTGAGTAACGGTCAAGCTCTCGCGGGAATCGACGGCCACCGACCGCCGACACTTGCGGGCGTGTCGGTGATGACCCGGCGGCGGTCGGCGCCGCGAGCCAAGCGATCCAGCCGCGATTGGCGGTCCCTTGTCGAGCTGCTGCTCACGGTCGGCGCTGTGGCTGCCGCGATCGGTAGCGCCTACACGTTCATCGTCTTGCCACTCGCCGGTTCGTTCCCCGGGCCGTTCGAGGATTTCGGCGCCTACTCAGGGGCCGCCCACGCCGTCGCTACCGGCACGAGCCCGTATGCATCGTTTGGCGGCGCCCCCATCGTCATGGCCGGGTTCGACTACCCGCCGTTCGCCGCGGTGGTGCTCCGCCCGCTGGCGTTCCTGTCGGTGCGCGGGCAGGAGCTGGTCTGGCTCTGGATCGCGCTCGGGGCGCTCCTGGGCGGCGCCGTGATGACCGCGCGAGCGCTGCTGCCGGCCACGTGGCCGCGCGTCCGCATCGCCGTGTTCGTGGCGCTGACCTTCCCGCCGGCCACGTACAACCTCTGGCATGGGCAGATGAACACCGTCATCTTCCTGCTGCTCGCACTGGCTCTCTCCGATTACCTGTCGGGTCATCGCACACGCTGTGCCGTCATCCTCGGCCTCGCAGCCGGCATCAAGATCGCCCCGGTGGTGCTGCTGCTTGTCCTGGTGCGCCGCGGGTGGTGGCGCGCCGCGCTGGCCGGGGTTACCACGGGCGCAGCCACGGTCTCGATCGGCATCGGTGCCTTGGGTTGGCCCTTGACCCGCCACTACCTCACCTCGGTGCTGCCTGTTCTCAACCGCGACAACGGCTGGATCTACAACCAGACGTGGAACGGCGTGGTCAACCGCCTGGCGCAGCACTCTGTGTTGACAGTCGACGCACCGTCGATGTGGCTGCACGGCCTCGCCACCGCGCTCTCAGTCTTGACAGTCGCGGCGCTGTGGTTTGCGGTGAGCAGCCGCCAGCGCACGCGCGCGGAGCGTGGTGCGGAGTTCGCGTGCGGGGTGACCGTGATGCTGCTCGTGGGCAGCATCGCCTGGTATCCCGTCTACGTCCACCTGCTGATCGCCATCGCCGCCGCGCTCGGCCTGGCTTGTGGGCGCGGCCGCCCCGATCGGGCGCTGGTGGGCTCGAGCACCGCCGCGCTGGTCGGTGTGGGGGTCGTCGGCGGGGCGGCGATCGCCGCGTTGACCGTTTCGAGCATCGGCGCCGTCGCCACCAGCCCGGCCTGGTGGCTGTTCCTTCAGGCGTGCTCGCTGCCCGCGGTGCTGGCCGCCGCGCTGCTGATGATGATGATCCGCGCGCTGCGCACGGCTGCTGCGTCCCCAGGGGTCAGAGGCGCTGCGCTCGCGCGGTGATGCGTTCGGCGTCCCGGCGGGCGTCGCGTTCGGCGATCGCCTGGCGCTTGTCCCATAGCTTCTTGCCCTTGGCCAGGCCGAACTCGAGCTTGATGCGGTTGCCCTTGAGGTAGATGCGCAGCGGGATCAGGGTCAGACCCTGCTGGGCGACCTTGGCGCCGAGGTACTCGATCTCGCGCTTGTGGAGGAGCAGTCGGCGGCGGCGTTGCGGGTCGTGGTTGCAGCGGTTTCCCTGCGCGTACTCCGCGATGTTCACACCGAGCAGCCACGCCTCTCCGTTCTCCACTCGCACATACCCTTCGCGAAGCTGGGTGCGACCATCACGCAACGCCTTGACCTCGGTCCCGGTCAGCTCGATCCCCGCCTCGAACGTCTCGAGGATGGAGTACTCGTGGGTCGCCTGGCGATTGCGCGCCAGGACCGGGTTGGCCGTCGTCGCTGCGCGTGTCATCGCGGCGCCAGCTGCACGCGACGGCCGCGCAGGTACGCCGCCGCCGTCATCGGACGGCTGCCCGCAGGCTGCACGCGGGCCAGCCGGTACACCCCCGACATGGTGGCCACGTCGGCCGCCTCGCCGCTCAGCCCGAGCACCTCGCCGGGTGCCCCCGTTGCATCCGTGGATCCGGCCGGAGCTCCTTCGAGGATGCGCACCGGCTGCCCGCCGAGAGGCGCCGTCACCCCTGGCCACGGTTGCAGGGCCCGCACTCGCCGGTCGAGGTCGACTGCGCCGATCGAGCTCCACTCGAGGTTGCCGTCCTCACGACGCAGCCGCGGCGCGTACGTCGCCTGCGAGTCGTCCTGGGCCACCGCCGCCACGCTGCCGTCCTCGAGGCCCGAGAGGACCTCGAGGAGCAGGCGCGCGCCCGCGTCGGCGAGCCTGCCGGTCAGCGACGGCGCCGTCTGGTCGGCGCCGATCTCCGTCTCGCTGGTAGCGTAGACGGGGCCGGTGTCCAGGCCAGCGTCCATGCGCATGATCGACACGCCGGTGCGCGTGTCGCCGGCCAGGATCGCCGCCGCAACCGGCGCCGCCCCTCGCCAGCGCGGCAGCAGTGAGCCGTGCACGTTGACGCCGCCGTGCAACGACGCATCGAGGAGCAAGGCCGGAATGATTTGGCCATAAGCGGCTACAACCAGCGCATCGGGCGCGAGGCTGAGGATCTCTGCCACGCTCTCCGGCGCGCGGATGCGCTCGGGGCGCAGCATCGGCAGGCCGAGCCGCGCCGCCGTCTCACCAACCGGGCGCGGCGCCGGGCGTCCGCGCGAGCCGCTGCGATCCGGCTGCGTGACCACTGCCACGACCTCGTGCTCGGGCACAAGGGCGCGGAGCGAAGGGACCGCGAAGTGAGCCGTGCCACAGAAGACGATGCGCATCACAGTGCCGGCGAGGCCGCCGCGGCCGCTGTCAGCCGACCAGCTCTCCCTCGAGCTCCTCGGCGTCCACGTCCGCCGCGTTCCAGCTGCGCAGCGTGCCCTCGATCACCTTGGTGGTGAATAGGATCCCATCAAGGTGGTCCACCTCGTGCTGGATGGCTCGCGCGAGCAGGCCGTCGCCCTTGACGCGGATCTCCTTGCCGTGGCGGTTCAGTCCCCTGGCGACGACGCGCTGACAGCGGGTGACGTCGCCGATCAGGCCGGGCACGGAGAGGCACCCCTCGACGCCGGTCTGCTCGCCCTCGCAGCGCACCATCTCCGGGTTGGCCAGCTGGTACAGCTGGTTGTCGACCTTGAGCACGATGACGCGCAGGGGGACGCCCACCTGCGGTGCCGCCAGGCCGGCGCCGTGCGCCTCGATCATGGTCTCGACCATGTCGTCCATCAGCTTGCGAATCGTGTCGTCGACGCGCGGGACCCGGTTGGCCCTGGTGACCAGGATGGGGTCCTCGTCAGCGGCGAGGACGATGGGGAGCACTGCCACGGTTCACCTCACGGTCCGGGATCGACGTCGATGCTCCAGCCGCGTCCGTGCGGCAGGTGCGGGAAGGCCCTCTCGATCGCCTCGCCTCGAACCGTGATCTGCCAGCGATATTCCCCGCGCAGGCGGTGGAGAAAGGCGGGAGTCGGCCCGAGGACGTCCAGGCCCGATCCGGCGCCGAGTTTATCAGACACCTCCGCGAAAGCCCGCCGTGCCTCGATCTCGGCGCGAGCATCCTCGCGATGGTTGACCGTGCACACCACCAAGCGCGTGTACGGCGGAAAACGCAGTGCGCGACGCACGCGGATCTCCTCGCGCGCGAAGGAGAGGTAGTTGTGGGTGACGGCATGACGCACCGCGTAATGCTGCGGGCTATACGTCTGCAGGATGACGCGAGCGGGTTCGTCGCCGCGGCCGGCGCGGCCGGCAACCTGGGTCAGAAGCGAGAACGTCGTCTCGCCGCTGCGGTAGTCGGGGAAGTGCAGGGAGACATCGGCGTTGACTATGCCAACAAGGCGGACGTTGCCGAGATCCCAGCCCTTGGCCACCATCTGCGTCCCGATCAGGCAGTCAGCCTCGTGGTTTGCGAAGCGGTCGTAGATGGTGAAGTACGCGTCGCGGCTGGCTGTCGTGTCGCGGTCCATGCGCAGCAGGCGCAGCGTGGGAAAGCGCTCGTGCACCTCCACCTCGAGCCGCTCCGTGCCCATGCCGAGTCCGCGGATGGCGGTCGAGCCGCAGCTCGGACAGATGTCGGGAAGCGGTCGCGACGCGCCACAATAGTGACAGTCGCAGCGGCGCCTGTCGGCGTGGTAGACGAGCGAGACGCTGCAGCTGTCGCAGGTCACCGCCTCGCCGCAGTTGCGACACACCACCACCGTGGCGGTGCCACGCCGGTTGAGGAAGAGGATGGATTGCCCTCCCCCATCGTGACACTCGCGCAGGGCGCGCTCCAGGTCGAGCGAGAGTGGGCTGCGATTGCCGGCGTGCAGCTCCTCACGAAGGTCGACGACCTCGATGGGCGGCAGCGGGCGGCCGCTGATGCGTTCGTCGAGCCGGACAAGCTCGAATCCGCCGGTGTGGGCGGCGTAGTAGGTCTCGACGCGCGGCGTCGCGCTGCCGAGCACGACCGGGACGTCCTCGAGCCGGCCACGCTCCAGGGCGACGTCGACCGCGTGGTAGCGCGGGATGCGGTCCTGCTTGTACGCCGAGGCGTCTTCCTCGTCGATGACGATGATGCCGAGCCGCGGCAGAGGAGCGAACACCGCGCTGCGCGAACCCACCACCACGTCGAGCTCGCCGTCGCGCAGCCGGCGCCACTCGCGCGCGCGCTCGGACTCGGTCAGCGCGGAATGGAGCACGGCGACCCGCCCGGGGAAGCGCGCGGCGAAGCGGCGGATCGTCTGCGGCGTCAACGCGATCTCCGGGACCATGACGATCGCCTGCCGTCCGGCGGCCAGCGCCGCAGCGATGGCGACCAGGTACACCTCGGTCTTGCCCGCCCCGGTGACGCCATGGAGGAGGACGCGGCGATGGCTGCGCGCAGCGACCGCCTCGAGCAATGGAGCGGCGGCGGCCTGCTGCGCGGAGGTGAGGGGGAGCGCAGCCTCGGCGACGGCGCCGTCGTGCGCACGCGTCGCCTCCACCGCGGCCGACGTCGTCCGCGGTCCGCGCTTGCGACCTCCCGGCCGGGCGGACCGCACCCCCTTCGGAAGCATCGCCCGGATCACCTCACCGAGCGGCGCGCAATAGCGCGCGGCGATCCAGCGCGCCAGCTGCAGGGCGGGTGCGCCGAGGATGGGCGGCTCGTCGAGGACGTCGGCGACCTGCCTGACCTCGACGCCCGCCAGCGCGACGTCGACCCCGACGACATAGCCGAGCACCTCGCGCGAGCCGAACGGCACCATGACCCGCGCGCCCGGGACGGCGAGCGAGACCAGGTGGTCGGGGACCGCGTAGGTGTACGTGTCCTTGGGAAGGATCGCGCCAGTGTCCGGCGTGACGGCGACGTGAGCCGGGCCGGTGGCCACGGCGGGCGCTGCGGTGGTGGCCTCGATCCTGTGCGCCGTCACGCGCGAAGTCTGGCAGCCGAGCGGTTGGGACAGCCGGCGCCGGCAAGCCCTACCCTTCCACGTGACGGACCGGTGGAGGTGAGATGAGTCGACTCGCGCTGGTGACGGGCGCATCGTCCGGGATCGGAGCCGCCTACGCCGAGGTTCTCGCCGCCGACGGGTGGGACCTCCTCGTCGTGGCGCGGCGCAAGGATCGACTCGACCAGCTGTCCGCGCGCCTGGGCTCGGAGCATCGGATTGCGGTGACCGTGGCTGAAGCGGACCTCTCTCGCCCCGATCAGCTCGAGCGCCTCGCCGATCGGGTCAGCGAGCTTCCCGTCGAGATGCTCGTCAACAACGCAGGGCTGGGCGAGTACATGCCGTTCACCGACCTCCCAGTGCCGACACTCCTCGACCTGGTGAACCTCGACGTCCTGGCCCCGGTCCGACTCGCCCGAGCGGTGCTTCCCGGCATGCAGTCCCGGCGCAGCGGCGCAGTCATCAACATCTCGTCACTGCTCGCGTTCAGCGGCACCTGGACCGGTCCATTCATGCCGGCCCGCGCCGTCTACGCGGCTGCCAAATCCTTCCTTGTCACCTTCAGCCAGGTCCTCAGCAGCGAAGTGCGCGACCAGGGCATCCGCGTCCAGGTGTGTTGCCCCGGCATCGTGCGCACCGAGTTCCACACTCGGCAGGGAATGGACCTGAGCTCGGCCCCGAGGATGGAACCCGAGGCGATCGTGCACGCCAGCCTCCGCGACCTCCACGAGGGCGTGGTGCTCTCGGTCCCCGGGCTCGATGACCCGAGCATGTTGGCCAATCTGGACGCTTCCCTGGGAGCCGTGATGGGAGCCACCCGCGCGGCGGAGTTGCCTGCCCGGTACCGGGACTGACTCAGCTCAGGCGCTTCTCGATGAGGTCGAGCAGCGCACTGGCGACCAATGGCTTGGCGCGCTTCTCAAGGTGCGCGACCAGGCCACCGGAGTCGAAAACCCGAACCTCATTGTCGTGGCTGCCCAAGCCGATGTCCGCGCGCGAGACGTCGTTGAGAACGACGAGGTCCAAGCGTTTCTCAGCGAGCTTGCGCACCGCGTTCTCCTCGATGTTGTCGGTCTCGGCGGCGAAGCCCACCACCAGTACGGATTCGCCCAAGGGGTCGCCGGCGAGGGAGCGCAGGATGTCGACCGTCGGGACCAGGTCGAGCGTCAGAGCGTCGCGTTTCTTCATCTTTTTTGCAGCGACCTCAGCCACCCGGTAGTCGGCGACCGCTGCGGCCATGACCAGCAGCATTGCGCCGGGCAGCGCGGCGCGGACGGCGGTGTTCATCTCAGCTGCCGTGTCCACCTTCACCGTCGCGATGCGCTCGTCGTCCGGGGCCGTGACCGTGGTGATCAACCTGACCTGGGCGCCGCGGTCCGCGGCCGCAACCGCGATGGCGTGGCCCATCTTGCCGCTGCTGCGGTTGCCGAGATAGCGAACCGGGTCGATCGGTTCCCGTGTTCCCCCGGCTGTGACCACGACGATGCGGCCGGCGAGCCGCGACGAGCCCGTGCGAGACAACTGCGACAGCTCAGCGCCTCAGGTGGGCGCCGCGTCCCCAAGCGAGCTGAGAACCGCGGCCACCACGTCATCCACCTCCGCCATCCGTCCGTCGCCCTCGGCCCCGCTCGCCAGCCGTCCGCGCACAGGCCCGACAAAGCTGACCCCGCGACTTCGCAGCGTGGCCACGTTGGCCTGCGTTGCGGGGTGCTCCCACATGGCCGACTCCATCGCCGGCGCGACGATCAGCCGGGCGCGGGTGGCGAGCAGGGCGGCGGTGACCGCATCGTCCGCAAACCCATGCGCCAGCCGTGCCATCAGGTTCGCGGAGGCCGCGACCACCGCGTGCGTCTGCGCCCAGGCACCGATGTCGATGTGGCCCATGCCGTGGCCGGCGTCCCCGCCCTGCCAGATGGTGCGCGCCACCGGGTGCCCGCTGAGGCTCTGCAGCGTCGTCTCGGTGACGAAATGGCGCGCGCTCCTGGTCATGGCCACGCGCACCTCACATCCCTGCTTGCGCAGTGCGGTGATCACCGCGCAGGCCTTGTACGCGGCAACGCTGCCGCACACATGGATCGCGACCCGTCGAGGCGCTGCGGAGGCGGGGGTCACGCTCGCCTCTCCGCACGACGGCGGCGCACAATGTCGAGGATCTCCCCGGCAGCCCGGCGCACGTCGTCGTTCACCACGCGGTGATCGTACGCCGCCCCGTCGGCAAGCTCCGCGACGGCGTTGCGGAAGCGCAGGTCCAGCGATGCCTCGTCCTCGGTGTCACGCGCGACCAGGCGACGGCGCAGCTCCTCCTCAGACGGGGGCAGAAGGAAGATGAAGACCGCGCCGTCAACCCGGGGACGGATCCAGGCGGCGCCTTGCACGTCGATCTTCAGCACGATGTCCTCACCACGCTCGAGCGCCGCTTTCACGCGCGCCTCGGAGGTCCCGTAGCGGTTTCCGTGGACCTCCGCCCACTCCAGGAACTCACCGCGCTCCGCCATGGCTCGGAAGATGTCCTCGTCGATGAACGAGTAGGCCACGCCGTCCTCCTCGCCGAGTCTCGGTTCCCGAGTGGTGTAGGAGACGCTGTAACGCAGTGACGCGTCGAGCTTGCGCAGCTCGTGAAGCACGGTGTCCTTACCCACCCCGCTCGGTCCCGACAGCACGATCAGCCGTCCCGGCTGGGTGGTAACCCGCGGAGCACGCGCCATCAAGCGAGCTCCGCCTCGGCCAGCGCCGCGAGCAGGTCGTCAGGCGGCGCGGACTCGAACTCGCATTGCTCCCCGCTGACCGGATGGATAAAGCTGATGCGCTGGGCGTGCAGGGCGGGACGATCGATGATCGTGTCGCCGCGCCGTCCGTACACCGGGTCGCCGGCGATGGGGTGGCTGATCGACGCCAGGTGAACGCGGATCTGATGCGTCCGACCGGTGTGCAGGCGCACCTCGAGGCGGCTGAAGCGACGCATGCGCTCCATCACCACGAAGTCGGTGACCGCCGCGCGCCCCTCGTCGACGACCGCCATGCGCTGGCGGTGGCCGGGGTCACGACCGATGGGCGCGTCGATGCGCCCGGTCGCCTCACGGAACGAGCCGTGTACCAGCGCCCAGTACACGCGCCCCAGCGTGCGCCGCTGCAGCTGCAGCGACAGCGAGCGGTGGGCTGCCTCCGACTTGGCCACGACAAGCAGGCCGCTGGTGTCGCGGTCAAGCCGGTGGACGATGCCGGGACGCTGCTCGCCGCCCAGTTGCGACCAGGTGGATCCGCGTTGCCGGAGGCCGTCGGCAAGCGTGCCGGCTGCGTGCCCGGGCGCAGGATGCACCACCATGCCGGCGGGCTTGTCAATCACCGCCAGGGCCTCGTCCTCGTAGACCACCGTAAGGTGCACCGCCGGTCCGGGGGCCTCGGTGGGTGCCGGCGGCGCATCGGGGATGGTCACCACCACCTCGTCGGCCGGTCGAACTCGCTGTCCCGCCTTGGCCGGTCCCTCGTTGACGCGTACGTGGCCGCCGGCGATGAGCGATTGGGCCGCGCTGCGGCTCACCCCCGCCTGCTGCATCACGCGCACATCGAGCCGCACCGATGCTGGCTGCGCTTCGGTCACGCCGCTCACGTCGAGGGATCGCTGTCGCCGCGGACCGCCGGCACCGGCACCATCCGCAGGGTCAGGACGCCGACCAGAATGCCGAGAACGATGGCCATGTCAGCCACGTTGAAGACCGGCCATCGCTGCAGGTCGATGAAGTCGACGACGTAGCCCTGCACGACTCGGTCCACCGCGTTGGCGAGCGCTCCGCCGAGAACCATGCCGAGCAGCACCTGCGGGAACACCCCGGGGCCGAAGCGTCGCCCCGCGACGAGGATATAGGCGGCCACCGCGACGGCGACGGCCAGGAAAATGAACTGCATCTGCGGGAACAGCCCGAACGCGGCGCCGCGGTTCTCGATGTGGTGGATGGTGATCGGCCCGCTGCCGGGCACCTGGTCGCCGAGCGCAATGTTCTGGGTCACCAGCCACTTGGTCACATGATCGACGAGGAACACCACCACGGCGGTGCCGAGCAGGACGGTGAGCTGGCGGCGGCGGCCGGGCGGTCTCACCTCAGCCACGACAGCGGAGTGGTGGGCCGCAGGCGCCGCGTCGTCGATCATGGTCGTCTCAGGATAGCCGCCGATGCGCTCATCTCCCCGCCACCAGGCCGTTTCCGAAGAGCACACGGCCGAGCCTGATCACCGTGGCTCCGTGGGCGATGGCGATCTCGAAGTCGTCGCTCATCCCCATGCTGAGACCGTCGAGTGTCATGCCCTGGCGATCACGGAGCGCATCGCGCAGATCACGCAGCCGTGCGAAGCAGTCATCGGCGAGCTCCGGTGCCCCCGGGGGTGCGATGGTCATCAGGCCAGCCACCTCGAGCTCGGCGAGCGCGCACAGCTCGTCGAGCAGGGCGGGCGTCTCGTCGGGCGTCGCGCCCGTGCGGCCGGCGATGCCGGTCAGTTCCACCTCCACGAACACGCGCAGGGGGGTCGGCGCGCCAGTCCGATGCCGAGCCAGGGCCGCGGCGAGCGCGATGCCGTCCACCGAGTGGACGACGTCGAACAACGTGGCCGCGGCGCGGGCCTTGTTGCGCTGCAGGTGGCCGATCATGTGCCAGGTCACATCGCCACCAGCGAAAGCGGACCGCTTCCCCTGCGCCTCCTGCACGCGGCTCTCGCCGATATCGCGCAACCCGAGCGACGCCGCCGTCGCGACCGCGTCGACACTGTGGCCCTTGGTGACCGCGAGCAGGCGGATACCTGCGGGGTCTCGGCCGGCAGCCGCCGCGGCGCGGCGCACCCGGTCGCGGACCTTCTCGAGTCGTTCGGCGACCTCGGCTGCGCTCGGCTCGCTCACCGGCCGTGCTGCGCTGTCGTCGCGAAGAGCGGGCTCACTTCCCCATGTCGAGAGGCAGCTCACGGCCGTCGTCGGCGCCGCGGCGGCGCCGGCGTGGCGCATCGGGCGGCCTGGTCCCGGGTGGATTGGCGAGCACGTCCTCGATGGTGGCGCGCATCTGCTCGACGTCACGGAACGAGCGGTACACGGACGCAAACCGCACGTAGGCGATCTCGTCGAGGCTGCGCAGGCGCTGCATCACCATCTCGCCCACCTCTCGGCTGCGCACCTCGGTGACGTTGCGGCCGCGCAGCGCGTTTTCGATGTCCTCGACGATGGTCTCGAGCTGCGCTGAGGCGATGTCACGCTTGGTGGAGGCGTTGACCAGGCCACCAAGCAGCTTCCGGCGGTTGAACTCCTCGCGCCGGCCGTCCTTCTTCACCACCCAGAGCGGCACCGCCTCGACGCGCTCGTATGTGGTGAAACGCTTGCCGCAGCCTAGGCATTCGCGGCGGCGGCGGATCGCCTCCCCGGTCTCCGAATCGCGCGAATCGACGACCTTGGATTCCGGCTGCGAGCAGTAGGGGCACTTCATGGGGTAGGCGGGCCGCCCCCCGAACCGCGGGGGGCGGCTGCGACGGCTGCTGGCCCTCTAGCGCCGATCCCGCAGGAACGCGGGGATGTCGAGGTCATCCGCGTTCGGCGGTGTTGCGGAGCGGCCACCGATGGTGAACGCCGGCGTCGAGGCGGCCACCGGGCGCGCCACCGGCTCGTATGCGAGCGTCCCGAGCACGTCGATGTGGCCCGTGAACCCGGTGGCGATGACCGTGATCTTCACCTCACCCTTCATCTGCTCGTCGATGACGGTGCCGAAGATGATCTGGGCGTCGGGATCGGCCGACTCGCTGACCAGCTGCGCCGCCTCGTTGACCTCGTAGAGGGTGAGGTCGGGGCCGCCCGTGACGTTGAGGAGGATCCCCTTGGCACCGGCGATGGTGGTCTCGAGCAGCGGGCTGGCCACGGCGTCGCGCGCCGCGTCGGCAGCCCGGGTATCGCCGTTGCCGAATCCGATCCCCATCAGTGCGGCGCCCTGGCCCGACATGATCGCCTTGACGTCCGCAAAGTCGAGGTTGATGAGGCCGGGGAAGACGATCAGGTCGCTGATCCCCTGGACACCCTGGCGGAGCACGTCGTCCGCGAGCTTGAACGCTTCGGTGATCGGCGTCCGCTTGTCGACCACCTGCATGAGCCTCTCGTTGGGGATGGTGATGAGCGTATCGACGCGTCCCTGCAGGTTGGCGATGCCGTCGTCGGCGGCGCGCTGCCGCTTGAGGCCTTCGAACTTGAACGGCTTGGTGACCACGCCGATGGTGAGCGCGCCTTGTTCGCGCGCGATCTCGGCGATCGCCGGGGCGGCGCCCGTGCCCGTGCCGCCGCCCATGCCCGCGGTGACGAACACCATGTCGCAGTCCTCGAGCAGCTTGGTGAGCTCCTCGCGAGTCTCCTCGGCCGCCTCAGCGCCGCGCAGAGGATCGCCGCCGGCGCCGAGGCCGCGGGTCAGCTTGGAACCGATGCGCACCTTCTTGTGCGCGTTGCTCAGCTGCAGCGCCTGGTGATCCGTGTTGACGGCGATGAACTCGACGCCCTTGAGGCGGCTCTGGATCATGCGGTTGACGGCGTTGCTGCCGCCACCGCCTACGCCCACCACCTTGATGCGTGCGTTACCTTCCAACGTCCGGTCCAGATCGTTCATGTGCGTCTCCTCACGCTGCCTACTCTTCGGACGCAGCGAAAACTTCCCCGCACGCGTCGTTTCATCATCGTTGCCACGACTGACGGGCTTTTCCGGCGGCGTCTCGCCGTCGTCGAGCCCATACAACTTCATCCGTTCAGAAAAGTTCACGCAACCACCGTCCAAATCCACTGCCAACGTGATGTCCGTTGCCGTTCTGCACCCTGCCGGTCAGGTCCACGCTGCGGCCCAGTCGCCCGCGCGCGCCCCAGCGCAGCAGCCCCACTACAGTGGCGTGGTGTGGCCCGCTGATCTCGTCGTTCATGCCGTGCACGCCCATGGGTGCGGCGACCCGCGCGGGTAGGTCCGTCACCTGCTGGACCACCTCGACGAAGCCGCGCAGGAGCGCGCCGCCACCGGTGAGCACGATCCCGCCCGGGAAGCTGCTGGGCGGCCCCGCCTGCTCCACCTGCTCGGCGATGAGCTGGGCCATCTCACGCGCGCGCGGACCGATGATCTCGGCGAGGAAACGCTGCGGCACGTTGACGGGCTCGTCGTAGCCCATCGGGGTCAGCTTCACCTCTGCGTCGGCGGGCAGTGTCAACTGCAGGCAGTGCCCGTACGCCCGCTTGGTCGCCTCGGCGGTCTCGAGGTCGCAGCGCAGCCCCACCGCGAGGTCGCCGCTGACGTGGTTGCCACCGACGGGGATGACCGCGGTGTGGATGATGCTGCCTTTGGCAAAAACTGCAAGGTCGGTGGTGCCACCGCCGATGTCGGCGACGATCACGCCGCGGTCGAGCTCGTCCTCGCCGATCACCGCCTCTGCGGAGGCGAGCACCTGGAGCACGAGGTCGTCGACGTCGAGCCCCGCCTTGTGCACCACCTTGATGACGTTCTGGATGGCGGTGTTGGTGCCGGTGATGATGTGTGCGTCGACCTCGAGGCGCGTACCGGCCATGCCGAGCGCGTCGCGCACGCCCTCTTGGCCGTCGATGGTGAACTGCTGAGGCAGCACATGGAGGATCTTTCGGTCCGAGGGAACGCTGACCGCGCGCGCCGCCTCGACGGCGCGGGTGACGTCGGCGTCACGCACCTCACGGTGTCCCGCGGACACGGCCACGACCCCGCGCGAGTTCTGCGAGGTGATGCTGGTGCCGGCCAGGCCGACCACTGCGGAGTCCACCGGCACACCGCTCATCTGTTCGGCCAGGTCGACCGCCTCGGCCACCGCCTCGGCGGCGCGATCGATCTCGATGATCGCGCCCTTACGGATCCCACGGGACACGGCCTCGCCCACACCGATGACACGCAACCCGGTGCTGTCCAGCTCAGCGATGGCGCAGCAGACCTTCGTCGTTCCTAGATCGAGTGCAAAGACGCGGCGAGAACGGGTCACACTGGCCTCTGAGTATAGCCGGAGCCCTCCCCCTCCGAAAGGGGTTGTTAGGGGCAAAACCGCAAGATGCTGAGTTTGCCGCCGGAGTATGCCACAAGATGTTGCCTGCGGCGGCTTAGCTCCAAACGTAGCTACGGCGTCAATCAGGGGCCCGCGACGCGCCCGTTAAATCCAACAGGGCCCCGTCCAACTGCACCTTTGGGACGAGACCCTGCCGGCCGCGGGCCCCTGTCGGGCCGCGTAGCGCCGGCCATCATCCCACCGGCGGGCGGCTCTGTATACCCGGCTCAGGCCCGGGGCCGGAGCACCAGCTTGCCGCGGCGCTCGCCGGCCGCCAGCGCGGCGAATCCCGAAGCCACCGCGGCGAGCGGGCGCACCGAGTCGAGCAGCGGCCGCAGGGTGCCGGTGGCACACAGCTCCACCACGCGCGCCAGCTCGTCGCGGGTTCCCATGCTGCTGCCGGCCACGGTCAGCTGGCGCCAGAAGATGCGGTTGAGCTGCGCCGGGGGGTTGGGGCCGCTGGTCGCTCCTGAGACCACCACCGTCCCGCCGGGCCTGACCGCGCGCACCGAGAAGTCCCACGTCGCCTCGCCCACGGTGTCGAGCACCGCATCCACACCACCCTGGCTCGCCGCGACCACCTGCTTGACCGCGTCACGGTCGGTGTTGAAGGCGGCGCAGGCCCCCAGCTCCAGCGCAGCGGCTCGCTTGGCCTCCTCACGCGAGGTGGCGTAGACGGTGAGCCCCGCGGCTGCGCCCAGCAGAATGGCCGCGCTGGCGACGCCGCCGGTGACCCCGTGAACGAGCACGCGCTGTCCGGGTTTGAGAGCGCCGCGCACGAACAGCATCCGGTACGCGGTCAGGTACGCCGTCGGCAGGCACGCGGCGTTGACCAGGTCGACGGTGGGCGGCAGCGGCAGGAGGTTGCCGATAGGGACGACGAGCAGCTCCGCGAGAGCCCCCGGGTACGGCGGTTCGCTGAGCAGGCCGACCCGCGGGCAGTGCAGCTCGTCGCCCGACCGGCACGCGGGGCAATGACCGCAGGTCATCACGCTGTGCACCACCACCTCCGAGCCGACCGGCGGTGCGCCTGGCGGCGTGGCGCCCTCACCGTACGCGATCACCGTCCCCGCGGCGTCGCAGCCGAGCACCTGCGGCTCGGTCAGCGGCCGTGAACCGACACCGCGCAGTGTCCACAGGTCGTGGTGGTTGAGCGATGCCGCGCCGACCGCGATCAGAACCTCGCCGGGACCGGGCGACGGGTCCGGAACCTCGACGAGCTCGAGGTTGGCGAGGGGATCGTCCCCGCCGAATCGGGCCGCGCGAGCTGCGAGCACGGCCGCCAACGGTAGCATCACAGCGGCCGATCGCCGGGTGTGCGCTTACCATCCGAGGATGCGCATCGACAGCCTCTTCGCGCGTGGGGAACCGCTTTTCTCGTTCGAGTTCTTCCCTCCGCGAGACGATGAGGGCGCCGATCGCCTGTTCGCCACCATCTCCGCGCTGCGCGAGCTCGAACCCGCTTTCGTCTCGGTGACCCACGGTGCCGGGGGCAGCGCACGCGACGATCGCACCGTCCGTTTCGTCAAAAGGATTCGTGAGGAGACCGGCCTGCTGCCGATGGCGCACCTCACCTGCCGGGATTCCACGGTCGACGACCTTCTCGACGAGATTCGCCAGTACCAGGCGGTCGGGATCGAGAACGTGCTGGCCATCCGCGGCGACCCACCGAACGGCGAGGGTGCGTTCGTCGCCCGCGCGGGTGGCCTCCGTTTCGGCAGCGAGCTGGTGCGACTGCTGCATGACAAGGCCGACCTCTGCGTCGTCGCGGCGTGCTCACCGGAGAAGCACGTCGAGTCGCACTCGCTGGAGCAGGACGTCGCCGCGGCGGTGCAGAAGGTGCAGGCGGGCGCCAGCCTCCTGATCACGCAGCTGTTCTTCGATAATCGTGTGTACTTCGACTTCCTGGCGCGGGCGCGCGCGGCGGGCGTGACCGTGCCCATCGTGCCGGGCATCATGCCGATCACCAACGTCGACCAGGTGTACCGGTTCACGGCCAAGATCGGGGCGTCGATCCCGGCGCCCTTGCGCGAGGCGCTGCAGACCCGCGTCGACGATGCCGCGGCGGTGCTCCAGCTCGGCGTGGCGTGGGCGACGCTGCAGTGCAGCGAGCTGTTGCGCGGTGGCGCGCCGGGGATCCACTTCATCACCCTCAACCGGTCGCCGGCGACTCGCGCCATCCTCACCGCGCTGCGGATCGCGCGCCCTTGGGAGACGCGGAGCTTCTAGCCGTGCCGTGTCGGCGGCGGCGGCAGGCTCAGGACCAGCGGGCTCGGCGTCGGACGCGGGGTGGGGGCCGGGGTTGCCGTCGGCGCCGGTGTCGGTGTGGCACCGGCGGCGGCGGGCGACGTCGACGGCGCCACGGCCACCCCGGGGTTGGAGGTGGGCAGCGCGCTGCCGGCGATGTCGTCGCGCAGGCTGGTGGGCAGACCTGGATGGCCTCCGATCGCCGGTGTCGCAGCGTTCTCGAGGTCGACGTAGCCGAAGGTGGGTCGGCTGAAGTCGAGCCGTCCCTTCAGGGCGGCAAGCACGGAGAGCTGGCCAGGGATGGCGGCCAGGGCGTCGTTGCTGTCGAGCGGGCCGAGGATCGCCTGCCAGCCGGTGCTCGACCACACAGAGAGCACGTTGCTGTTGCTCATCACGAAGACGCTGACCCTGCAGCCGAATACCGACGGCCACCGCTGGGACGCGCTGGCGAGGAGGCCGGCCAGCCCGCTCAGCAGCGGCTGCTGCCTGCCGGGACGGTAGTCGAGGAGGAGTGGAACGTCCTTGCGCGCCGCCGCGGTCGACTGGGTGAACGGCACGCTCGCGCCGTTGGCCGCGACGAAGGTGGTCTGCGTCCCGTGGCGGAGCAGCAGGTCGGGTTGCCATTCGGTGACGATGATCCGCACGGTGGACGGCAGCTGGGTTGTGACCGTCGCCGTGCGCACCCAGGGAAGCTTGGTGATCCGCGCGCGGATGGCGTCGCCGTCGACGGTGAAGAGGCTCGATTGCGGGACATGCGCGGCGGCGAGGACGGTGTCGCGGCTGAGCAGGTGGTCGCCGGTGACCTCGACGGTGTGCACAGTAAAGGTGGGTGCGGTGAGCAGAGCCGCCAGCAGGCCGACCTGCCCCAGCAGGAACGCTCCCGCGACGAACCGCCGCACCATCGGCCCGCGACGGCGTACGACCGCGGGCGGCCGGAGGCGCGGCCCGTGGTGCCGTCGCCGCGGCGACGGCTCCAGCGGCACTCCCGCGGGGATGTGGAAGCGCCGGCCCATGCGCGGCCCATCCACCAGGGCGGCCGCCATGGCGCGGAGCTGCGCACGGCGCGCGTCCGCCGCGTCAAGAGGAGTGCTCGCGGAGGGGCGCTCGATGAGGTTCTGGGGCATGGGTGGAAGACGTGAGCAGGGACGAATGCGCCCGGGGCGCCGGTCCGCACATTATGGGACCGAATCTGCGGTCACGACTGCTTTGCGCGACTGGGAAGACGGAGGTCAGGCGGCGCCCAGGTAGGTGTCCGGAAGGTCGTTGGCGAACAGCACCGCGTCTCCCGGACCGGCGATGCCGCCGATCACCTCGGTGGCCTGCACGAGCGACCGCACCAGGTGCACGTGGTCGTCGGGCATTCCGCCGGCGTGCAGCCCCTCACGGAGCGCTCGCGCCGGGCGCGCGTCCATGACGATGACGTGGTCGCATACCTGCGCGGCGTGCTCTCCGTAGCGGCGGTTCTCGGCGTCCTCCACCGAGCCCAGCTCGACCAGGCCAGGGGTGACCAGGATGCGCTGCCGGGCATCCATCTCGGCCAGCACCTCGAGCCCGTTGTGCACGCCGACGGGGTTGGCGTTGTAGCTGTCGTCAATGACCGTGATCGCGTTGCCCGTGGCCACCGGCTGGAGGCGGTGATCGACCGGCCGCAGCGATGCCACCGCGTCCAACGCGGGTTCGAGCGGCAGGCCGAGCCTGTGAACGGTGGCGAGAGCCGCGCTGACATTGAGCACCTGGTGGCGGCCGAGAAGCGGGACGGCGATGTCGTGCTCGAGGCCGGCGGCTGTCCAGCGCCACGTGAACCGCGAACCGGTCCCCGTGATCTGGACATTCGCGGCCACAACATCGACGTCTGCGGAACCGTCTTCGATCCCGTAGCGAATCACCTCGTGACCCGCCGCACGGGCGCGCGCGGCCAGGCCAGCCGTCTGCTGGTCGCCCGCGTAGACCACCGCGAAGCCGTCGGTGGGCAGCGCGTCGATGGTCTCGTAGAGCGCGTCGCCGATGCGCTCGATGGTGCCGAAGCGCTCGAGGTGCTGCGGCCCGACAGACGTCAGCAGGGCGTGCGTGGGATGCACCAGCGCGCAGATGGAGGCGATTTCACGGGGTCCGTACGCATCCATCTCCACAACGAACGTACGGTGACGGTCCTCGAGGTTCTGGTTGATCGTCTTGGAGACGCCCATCAGTGTGTTGAAGCTCTTCGGCGTCGCCAGGGTGGGTCCGTAGCGCTCGAGCATCTCCGCGAGGATGTGCTTGGTGGAGGTCTTGCCGTAGCTTCCGGCGACGGCGATCACCAGGGGATGGACGGCCTCGAGCCGGCGGCGGGCGTGGCGCAGGAAGCCGCGGCGAACCTGTGCCTCGACAGGCGCGTTGATGATGTTGGCCGTCGCCGGCAGGACCAGCGCCAGCGTGGTGACACCGATCCCGATGACGGCCGCGGCGGCACCCCCCAGCCAGGGCGGGGCCAGCTCTACAGCGATGCAGACCAGGGCACCGAGCAGCGCGGCAAGCAGCGCCGTGGTGGCCAGGAGCCGGCGCATCCGCGGCGTGAACACGAGCTCCTTCTTGGGGGGCAACCATCGCCACACCGCCTGCGCTGCGGCCACCCCCACGAGCCAGCTCGCGGCCAGAGCCAGGCGCAGTCCCGGTCGCGCGAGGTCGGCCACGCTGAACAGCGTCGCCACCGCCACCGGTGCAGCCGCGGCCAGCGCCGATGTGTGCAGCGACCACGCGCGCGTGCCGCCCCAGTCGAAGAGCCGTGGTGCCTCGTACTCCTCGATCTGGAACATGCGCGCGGCGACCAGCACCGCTCGCGCGAGCAGCGCCAGCCAGCCCGCGCCGGCGAGCGCGACGAGCGCTCCCTGGAGCCCGTCGGTCACCGCCCTTCCCCGCGCAGGAAGACGTCGACGATGCGGCAGAAGCGGTCCGGTTGCTCCGCGTACGCGAAATGGCCCGCCCCCTCGAACACCACCAGGCCCGCGTCGGGGATCAGCGCCTCCATGGTGCGCGCGTCGGGAAGCGGCGTCTCCCGGTCCTGGTCACCCCAGATGATCAGCGTGGATGCGGACAGCCGAGCCAGTTGCGGGCGCATGTCGGCATTGACCAGGCGCACCATGCTGGACCGCAGCGTGCCCGACGCGGTGCGGTAGTCCGCGCTGCCGCGTTGCGCTGCGCGGCGTTCCGCCTCCCTGCGCACGCCGGCGGGCAGCCAACCCCACCGCGAGGCGGCGCGCAGCAGCTTGAAGGTGCGCACGCGCAGCCAATCCCGCACCCCGTGGCGCGGCCGGATCCCGGCGCTGTTGGTGAGCACCAGCCTGTCGACGCGTTCGGGGTGTGCCGCAGCGAGCGCGATGGCGATCCGGCCGCCGTTGGAGTGGCCGACGACGTGGGCGCGCTCGATGCCGAGCCTGGCGAGGAGCGCGATGACCCACGCGGCGTACTCGTCGACGCCCCACGCCTGTGGCGGTGCCGGGGTGGCACCGAAGCCGGGGAGGTCGGGGATGACGACGCGATATCCCTGCAGCCGCACCGCGACCGGGTTCATCAGCTCCTTGGTCGCCCCCCAGCCGTGGAGAAGGAGCACAGCGGGTCCGGCGCCGGAGTCGAGGACCGCGGCGGCGGGCGCCTCGGCCGTGGCGGTCGTCACCGTGAGGTCTTGGAGCCGCCGCCGCCGAGCATCCAGGGCTCGAACACCACGGTGCTGGCGAGATGAGCGGCGTGCCGCCGGCGCGCGATGTCGATGAGCTCGTCGATGAGCGCGGGGAATGAGAGCCCTGCGGGCTCGAAGAGATAGAAGGAGAGCGATCCCGGGATCGGGTTCAGCTCATTGACCACGAACGACGAGTGTTCGGTGTCGACCATGAAGTCGATGCGCGCCACGCCCGAGGCACCGACCGCCGCGAAGGCGGCCAGCGCAGCCTCCGTGATCCGCGCTCCTAGCGCGTCGTCCAGAGGCGCCGGCACGATTCGCTGCGCGCTCTTCATCCCGGTCGACTTCGCTGCCCCCGACTTCGATCCGCCGGCGCGGTACTTGTCGTCGTAGCTGAGGAGGCCTCGCTTGGTTGGTTGTTCGAGGAGCGAGGGCCGGGCCACTGAGTGGTCGCCGATCACCGCGCAGTTGATCTCGATGATCCGCTCCTGCGCCGGCTCGACTAGGCAGCGCGTGTCGTAGGTGAGCGCGACCTCGACCGCCTCACGGAGTGCGGCGGCGTCGGACGCCCGAGAGACGCCGATGCTGGAGCCGAGGCTCACCGGTTTGACGTACAGGGGGTACGGCGCCAGGGCCTCGGCCGCGGCGACGCCGGCGGTGCTGTCCGCGTGCCAATCGTCCCTGCCGATGACCACGTCATCGAGGACGGGGAGCCCGGCGCCGCGGAGGACCGTCTTGGCCAGTCGCTTGTCCATGGCCACGGCCGACGCGGCCACGCCGCTGCCGGTGTAGGGGATCGACGCCATCTCGAGAAGGCCCTGGAGCGTGCCGTCCTCGCCGAAGCTGCCGTGCACCAGCGGCATCGCTACGTCGATGTCGAGCGGGTCGCCGGCGCCGCGCCCGAACAGGCCGCGCCGCGGCCCCTCCACCGGCAGCAGCGCAAGACCGTGTCGCGCCGGGTCAATGCCGGGCGTCACCGCCGTGCAGTCGGCGAGCAGCGCATCTGCGTTGGCGAACCTGCTCAGCTGGGTCAACGCCTCGCCGGTGAACCAGCGGCCATCCTTGGCGATGTACACGGGAAGCGCCCGATGCGCCTGCGACAGCGCCGCCATCGCCTGGTGCGCGGTGATCACCGACACCTCGTGCTCCACCGAGCGGCTGCCGAAGATGACTCCGATCGTGCTCATGGCGCGGTCTGCGCGGCGACGGCATCGGACGCCGGCTCCCCGAGCAGTACGATCTCGCGTTCCAGCACGACGTCAAACCGAGACGCGACCTCGTCGCGCGCGCAGTGGACGAGGGCGAGCACGTCGGCTGCGCTGGCGTGGTCGACGTTGAGGATGAAGTTGGCGTGCTTGGGCGAGATCCGGGCTCCGCCGTGGCTGCGACCAGCAAGCCCGGCCGCCTCGAGGAGCCGGCCGGCGAAGTCGCCGGGTGGGTTCTTGAACGTGCTGCCCAGGCT
This sequence comes from Candidatus Aeolococcus gillhamiae, assembly GCF_016464765.1. Classification (NCBI taxonomy): domain Bacteria; kingdom Bacillati; phylum Candidatus Dormiibacterota; class Candidatus Dormibacteria; order Candidatus Aeolococcales; family Candidatus Aeolococcaceae; genus Candidatus Aeolococcus; species Candidatus Aeolococcus gillhamiae. The sequence goes on from NZ_JAEKNS010000151.1 coordinate 21,802, forward strand.
GCGCACGCCGTATGGCTGGGTGCGCTTGCGTTCCGACTGCACCGCGTGCGTGCGCGCACGCACCGTGGCGATGTCATCGGCGACGACAGTGAAGCGGCCGTGCAGCACGACGTGGCCGGAGAGGTCGTGCTTGAAGCGCGAGTCGCGGTAGCCGAATGCACAGTCGGCGCCAGCGATCCAGCGCGTGGTGCCGTCGGGTGCGACCACCTCGCATTCGACGAGGCTGCCCTCGACGTCGCCGCCGAACGCGCCCGCGTTCCCCCAGATAGACGCGCCGCAGCTGCCGGGAACGCCGATGCCCCACTCCATCCCCGTCCACCCGGCGGCCGCCAGGTCGAGTGCGGCGCGCGGCAGCATGGTCCCCGCTGCGAACGTCGCCACGCCGTCCGCGACGGCGAGGTCCTTGGTCATCAGCCGCAGCGCCAGGCCACGAACGCCACCGTCGAGGACGAGCGCGTTGCTTCCCGCGCCCAGGATGGTGAGCGGCACGCCGCTCTCCGTGCAGCGTGCCACCAGCTCGGCGACGACCGCCAGCTCATCGAGACGCAGGAACATGTCCGCCGGCCCGCCAATGCCGAACTGGCTGTGGCGCGCCAGCGGCTCGTCGCGGCGCAACCCGGGCCAGCGCTGGAGCCAGTCAGTGGACATGAGCGACCTCCAGCGCGGCCACCAGTCGCTGGGCGATCTTGTCGAAACCGCCCAGCGAGAGGACGAGCAGCACGTCACCGGAGCGGGCGAGGCGCGTGATCAGCTCGACGGCCTCCGCCGACGACGCGACCACGTGCACGGGCCTGCCGTCGCCGGCCTTGGCGGCGACGTCGTGGCTGCTCACGGTGGCAGCCATGCCGCGCTCACGGGCCTCCTCGATGGGCCCGAGGACGACGACGTCGGCACCCGTGAAGCTGCGCGCGTAGTCGTCGAGAAGCGTGTACGTGCGCGAGTAGGTGTGCGGCGTGTGGATCGCGACGATGCGCCGCCCCGGGTAGCGCTGACGCGCCGCTGCAATCGTCACCTCGACCTCGGTCGGATGGTGCGCGTAGTCGTCGACCACCGTGATCCCGCCCACCGCGCCGAGCACCTCGAAACGGCGCGCCGGGCCGCGAAACCCGGCGCATGCGTCGATGCATCGCTGCAGCGGGGCGCCTCCCGCGACAGCCAGAAGCAGCGCGGCCGTGGCGTTGAGCGCGCTATGCGTGCCCGGAAAGGTGAGTGCTGTGGCGTGCACCTCGTCGCCATGGATGATCGTGAAGTGCTGGATGTTGCCGGCGTCGCCGCCGAGCTCCACACGCCAGTCGGCTGTCTCCGCGCGCCCATACGTGGTCACCCGGCAGGACGCGTGCCGCGCCAGGGCAACGCATTCCGGGTCGTCGGCGCACAACACCAGCAGGCCGCCCTCAGGCATGGTCTGCGCCAGCTCGACGAATGGCGCCCGGTACGCGTCCAGGGTCGGGTAGATGTCGGGATGGTCGAGCTCGAGCCGCGTGACGCATGCCGCCTGCGGGTGGATGTGGAGGAACTTTGGGCGCCGGTCCCAGGGGGCGGTGCTGTACTCGTCGCCCTCGAACACGAACGGCCCGCTGCCGAGCCGCGCGGTTCCGCCGAGGTCAAGCGAGGTCGAGCCCAGCCTGAACCCCGGGTCCATCCCGCAGGCGTCGAGCATGTGGGCGAGCAGGGAGGACGTGGTTGTCTTGCCGTGCGTCCCGCACACGGCGATGCGCACCCGGTCAGAGGTAAGGCGGAGGTAGAACTCGATCTCACTGAGGGTGGCCAAGCCGCGCTCGCGCGCCGCCAGCCACTCCGGGTTACTCGCACGGGTCTGGTTGCCGACCACCACCAGGTCGGGGACGCCCCACCGTTCCAGATTGGCGGGGTCGCTGCCGTCCACCCAGTCGACGCCGGCGGCGGTGAGGCTGTCAGTGGTCGGCGGGTACGCCTGGTCGTCCGACCCCGAGACGCGCCAGCCCTGCTCGCGCGCCAGCAGCGCCGCGCCGCTCACCGCGTACCCGCAGATCCCCAGGAAGTGCACGTGTTCGGTCACCGTGGGATTCTCGCCGGAGGGGCCGTCAGCCGGCGCATCAGCTCGAGCACCCGCGGGGCCGCGTCGCGCCGACCGAGCTGGGCGCTGTGCACCGCCATGTGCCGCCAGGCATCCGGGTCGTCGACCAGCGCCTCCACCTCGGCGGCCGCGCGCTGCGGATCGCACTCGTCATCCGGGATGACCCGCGCCGCGCCCGCCTGGACGAAAGGCGCCGCGTTGAAACGCTGGTGGTCTCCGGCGTGTGGGTAGGGCACCAGGATCATCGGCCGACCCAGGGCGGAGCATTCGGCGACCGACGAACCTCCCGCCCTCATCAGCACCAGGTCGGACCACATGATGGCGGCGCCGACGTCCTGGATGAATGGCGCCCTCGTCCAGCGCCGGCGCAGCTCGGCGGGCAGACCAGCCGCCACCGCCTCAATCTCGTCGGCGTCCAGCGCACCGGTCTGATGGGTGACCTGCAGCGTCGGGTGCCGGGCCAGCAGGCGCTCGACGCAGCCGGCGACCGCGCGGTTGATGCGCCGCGCCCCCTGCGAGCCGCCCATCACCAGCAGCCGTTCGCAGGTCTCGCCGAGCTCGCGCAGCGGGGTGGCGAGCACCTCGGCCCTGATCGGATTGCCGGTGTGCACGACGCGCGCGTGCGGGAGTGAGACCGCAGTCTCCGCGAAGGCAGCCGCCACGAGCGTGCCGCGGCGTGCCAGCAGGCGCGTGGCCCGGCCGGGGATCGCGTTCTGCTCGAGCAGCGCGACGGGGATGCGCAGCGAGCGAGCCGCCAGCACGACGGGCACGCTGACGTAGCCCGCTCCGCCGATGACCACGTCGGCGCGGAAGTCGCGGATGATCCGTCGCGCCGCACGCACCGCCGCGGGAAGCAGCGCGGCGAAGCGGGCGACGCTGACGGCGTTGCCAACGTCCAGGCCGGAGATGCGCAGGGTCTCGAGCCGGAACCCGGCGGCGGTCACCAGGTCCTCGGCGACGCCGCCATGACGTCCGACGATGAGCACCTCGCCGGTCGGATCAGCGCGGCGCAGCTCCTGGGCCATCGCCAGGACCGGCGTCAGGTGGCCACCCGTCCCGCCGCCGGCGATCAACGTGCGCACGAACGGTCACCCCCTGTCTGCGGCCCTGCGCCGAGACGTTGCAGAGGATGCCGACACCCGCCAGCGTCATCGCCAGCGAGGTACCCCCGTAGCTGATGAAGGGCAGCGGGATGCCCGTGGTCGGGATCACACCGGTGACGGCTCCGATGTTGACGAACGCCTCGATGCCGATCCACGCAGTGATGCCTCCGGCGAGAAGTGCCCCATAAGCGTCGGGCGCGCGCAGCGAGGCCCGCACTCCTCGCCACAGCAGGAGTGTGAACGCCAGGATCACCGAGACGGTTCCAAGCAGCCCGAGCTCCTCGCCGATGATCGCGAAGATGAAGTCCGTGTGCGCCTCGGGAAGCCACTGGTATTTCTGCACCGAATTGCCCAGGCCCACGCCCCCCAGGCCGCCGCTGCCCAGCGCGTAGAGAGCCTGGCAGGCCTGGAAGCCGGTGTTCAAAGCGTCGTCGCAGGGATGCGTGAAGGTGCTGAGCCGGCTCGACCGGTAGGCGACCAGCATGATCAGGAGGTACCCGCCCACCAGAACCACGCCGAGCAGCACCAGCATGTGTCGCTTGCGAACGCCGGCGAGAGCGAGAAGCACGAGCGCGGTTCCGGCGATGATGATGCTGCTGCCCAGGTCGCGCTCCAGCAGCACCAGCGCGAGCAGCACGCCGACCAGTAACCCGTAGTCGCGCACGCCACGGACGCTGCGCACCGCCGGCGCGCGGTCGACCAGCCACTTCGAGAAAAACAGCACCGAGACGAGGATGGCGATCGCCGAGGGCTGCACCGAGAGCGGACCCACCGTGAACCAGCGTCTCGCCCCGTTGGCCGCGGTCCCGAAATGCGGCAGCAGGACGAGGATGAGCATCGCCACCAGGCAGAGCGCGAGCACCGGGGCCAGGCGGCGGAGGCGGTGGTAGTCCATGCGCGCGAGGATCACCAGGGCGGCGACACCGAGCCCCATGCCCACCAGCTGCCGCTCGAAGAAGTAGTTGGCGTTCTCGAACCAGAGGAAGCCGAGGGCCTCGCTGGCGCTGTAGACCATGACCAGCCCGAACGCGCAGAGCGCCGCGATGTCGGTGAGCAGCCATCCGTCGACGCCGCCGAGGCTCAGGGTGCGGCCGCCGGTCAGCGTCTCGCGCAGGCGCAGTGCCGGGACGGCGAGCGGGCGGCTGCGTGCAGCCATCAGCGCGCCCTGCCGGCGGCAATGGCGCGGACCGTTTCGGCGAAGGCGCTGCCGCGTTCGTCGAAGTTGCGGAACTGGTCGAAGCTCGAGTAGCCGGGCGCGAGGAGGACCACGTCACCGGGACGCGCCATCTGCGCGGCCAGGGCAACAGCGGAGTGCTGGTCGGCGACGACCGCGCGCTCACCGTAGCCGCGTTGCGCCAGCGCAGCGTCGAGCTCGGCTGCGGTGTCACCGTTGAGAATCGCGAAGCGCGCGGCGTGGGCCACCGCGTCGGCGAGCTCGTCGGGTGCTACGCCCTTGGTGTGACCGCCACCGATCCAGATGATCGGGCGGTCGAACGACTGCAGCGCGCGGGTGGCGGCGTCGACGTTGGTCGCCTTGCTGTCGTTGATCCAGAGCACACCGCCCGAGTCGAGCACCACCTGCAGGCGGTGCGGCACCGCCGTGAACTCGCGCACAGCGGCGGCGATGTCCGACTTGGCCACCCCGGCCGCCTGCCCGACGGCGGTGGCGGCGAGGACGTTGAGCACGTTGTGGGCGCCGAACAGCGGGATGTCGGCAACCGGGATCACCGGCTCCGTCGCACCTGCCTCCACGATGGTGACGGTGTCACCGTCGACGGTGGCCCCGTCGACGCCCTCCAACGCCGAGCCGAAGAAGCGCACCGGTGCGCTGCTGGCCGCGGCCATGGCGCGGGTCACCGGGTCGTCCCAGCCGAGCACCGTGCACGACACCGCGTGCTCGACGATGCGCTGCTTGGCGGCGATGTACGCCGCCAGGGTGCTATGGCGATCGAGGTGATCAGGGCTGATGTTGAGAACCGCGGCGATCTCACAGCGCGGCTGGTCCACCGATTCCAGCTGGAAGGAGGAGAGCTCGAGCACCACCCAGTCGCCGCTGCCGACGTCGTCGAGCCGGTCGAGGATGGTGTCGCCGATGTTGCCGCCGAGGTGGACGCGGCGCCCGTCGCGAGCGATCACCGCCGCGCACAGGCTGGTGGTGGTGGTCTTGCCGTTGGTGCCGGTGATGCCGACGATCCGGCCGCGGCACCGTTCGAACACCAGTGACATCTCGCTGCGCACCGGGATGCCGAGCGTGCGCGCGAGGTCGAGCTCAGGCGCCGTCCACGGCACCCCCGGGGAGGGGCAGACGATCGCGGCACCACGAACCACGTCCGGGTCGTAGCCGCCGAGCTGGGCCTGGACGGTGCCCGGCAGCGCAGCGGCGACCTCGCGCAGGAGCGCGTCGTCGCGACCATCCACCACCAGCACCTCGTAGCCATCGCCGGCGAGAACGCGTGCGCAGGCGAGCCCGCTGCGGCCGAGGCCGATCACCACGGCGCGCTCGGTCACGCCACCGCGCCGCGCGAGCGCGCGTACAGCACCGTGAGCAGCGTGCCGGCGGCCGCCGCCGCGACGAAGCAGGCGACCAGGCGTCGCTCGCGGAGTCCAAGCTCTTCGAAGTGGTGATGCAGCGGGCTGGCGCGCAGCAGCCTGCGGTGGAAGCGGCGGATGACGGTCACATTGATGATGACGCTCAAGGTCTCGGCGACGAAGACGATCCCCATGAGCGGCAGAAACCAGAGAAGGTGCAGCTCGGCGGCGGCCGCCACCAGCGCACAGCCGAGCGCCAGCGAGCCCGTGTCGCCCATGAAGATGCGCGCCGGGAACCAGTTGAAGACGAGGAAGGCCGCCAGGGCCCCCACCAGCGCGGCGCTGACGATGACGACAGGGAGCGCGTGCTGGTGGAGAGCGACAGCCAGGAGGCCGGCGAACACCACCAGCGAACAGCCCGCCGCGAGTCCGTCGACCCCGTCGGTGAGGTTGACCGCGTTGCTCACCGCGATCACCGCCAGGATGCTCACCAGGATGATCCCGGCGCCGTGCAGGTCGGGCGCCCCGAGACCGGGGAACAGCTGGCGCGTGGCCCCGACGATGTCGAGCCCGATGCCGACGAGCAGCCCGACGAATGCCTGGAAGCCGATCTTCTGGTATGCACCGAGCCCGAACACACCCCGTCCACGCACATTGTCACGGTCGTCGAGGACGCCGACCAGCGCACCTGCGCACAGCGCGAACACCACCACGAAACCAATGCGGGTGCGATCGAAGACCAGACATGCAGCCAGCGTGATCGCGCAGAAGAGCAGCCCTCCCATGGTCGGCGTGCCCATCTTGATCATGTGTGACTGCGGGCTGTAGGACTGCACGCGCTGTCCGGCTCCACGTCTGGCCAGCTGCGTGGTGAGCCACGGGTACCCTGCGACCCCTGCGACAAATGCCAGCAGTCCGACGAGGGCGGCGTGCTTCACGGGGTGATGCGCCACTGGTCGATGGCGACCTGTGCGACCTGCTTCCAGACCGGCGCGGCGAGGGTGGCGCCGAAGCGCACGACGCCGGTCTCGTGCGGGTAGTTGAGCACCACCAGCATGGTGAAGCGCGGGTTCTTGGCGGGGAGGAAACCGCCGAAGGACACAACCACGTCGTTGCCGTACTGTCCGTGCGTCGCGACGCTCGCCGTTCCGGTCTTGCCGGCCACCTGCCTCTTGAACGCGGGGATGCGCGCCAGCGAACCCTCTCCGCCACGGTCCTCGACGACCCCGGTCATCATCTGAGCGAGCGTCGCCGCCGCCTGGGGCGAGATGATCCGCCGCGTCGTCGGCACCACCGACGCCGTCGTGCCGGTTGTCCTGTCGATCACCGATTGCACCGCGTGCGGCTGCACCCAGACGCCGCCGTTGGCGACCGCGTTGAAGGCGGCTAGGACCTCGATCGGGGTCACCTGCACGCGCTGCCCGAAGGCAGCCTCGGCCAGGTCCAGGGCGCTCAACTTGTTCTGCGGCGGCAGGGGCACGTTCTGCTCGCCGAAGAGGTCGACCCCGGTGGGCGCGCCCATGCCGAAGGCCAGCAGGTTGCTGTAGAAGTTGTTGGCCCCCATCAGCTGGCCGACTTTGATGGCGCCGTTGTTGAGCGACTCGTCGAGCACCGTCTGCATGGAGATGGTGCCGTGGGCGCGGCCGTCCCAGTCGCGGATGGTGTATCCGTCGATGGTGGTGGGTGCCTCATTGAACGTGTAGCCGGGCGTGATCGCGCCGGAGTTCAAGCCTCCCGCGAAGGTGACCACCTTCTCCACCGATCCCGGCTCATAGACATTGGCCACCGCGAGGTCGCGGAAGCTGGCGATCTGCGAGGTCCAGTACGAGTTGGCGTCGTACGTCGGCGCCTGTGCCCAGGCGCGGATGACGCCGGTCTTGGTGTCCATCATGATCAGGGTGCCGGACGCCGCCTGCGCCGTGGCCACGCCCTGCGCGATCGCCTGCTCGGCCCAGTACTGCACCTCGGAGTCCAGCCCGAGCTGGAGGTCCTGGCCGTTGTGCGCCTCGGACTGCGGGTCATTGCTCAGCGTGATCGAGTTGCCGGCGACGTCACGGACGGTCGACTGGTGGCCGTCGGTGCCGTGCAGCACGGTGTTGTAGTACGACTCGATGCCGTACTGGCCGGTGCCGCTGTGATCGACGTAGCCGAGAAGGTTGGCGGCGAATGACGTCCCCGTCACCGGCGAGGGTTCGTAGACGCGCTGCTGGGCCGGCACCACCACGACACCGGCAAGGTTGAGCGCGTTGAGCCGGTCGCTGATGTCCTGTGACACGGCCTTGGCCAGGTACACGAAGCGGGTCGGCTCCGAGATGAGCGAGGCGACTGCCGTGGCGTCCATGGAGAGAACGGGGCCGAGCTGGCGGGCCGCGTCTTCCCGGGTAGAGGCAGCGATCAGCCCGGGATCGGCGTAGACGTCGTACACCGTGCGGTTGCTCACGAGGACCCGCCCGCTGCTGTCGAGGATCCGGCCGCGAGTGGCTGCTATGGTCACCGACTTCTGGTGCAGCGCCGCCGCCCGCGCGGCCAGGGTGGTGTGCTGCAACATCTGGACGTCGAACAGGCGCGCGCACAGCGTGATCGCCATCGCCGCAAAGGCCAGGGCCAGCCAGACGCCGCGATGCCGGAAGTCAGGCGAATCGGCGACGAACCAGCCGCGCACCCGCGGCGGTGTCGCGGGCGCGCGGCGCCGGCTCACGGCGACCCGCCACGCGTGCCGTGAACACCGAACGCGGCGCCCACGCCGGCAACGAACTGCTGGAGTGGGTCCGCCGAGCCCGCCTGCGTGGCCACCACCGGCGCGGGAAGGTCGACGACCGTCTTGAGCTGCGCGTCCACGTACGACCAGTGCCCCGCGGGGCGCATGCCCAGCTTCTGCGCGGCGGCCACGATTCGTTCGGCACTCTCCAGCCGCGCGAGGTCATCGCCGAGCTGCCCCGCCTGGGCGCGCAGCTGCTGGTTCTGCTGGGCTTGGGCCGCGGCCTGGTAGGTCGCCTGCGTCGAATGGGCGCTCTGGCTGACGTACGCCACACCCACCCCGGCCAGCGCCGCGATCAGCGGCAGCAGGGGCAGCGGCGTGCGCGGACCACCGCGGCGCAGACGGGTCCGGCGCGTCGGCGCCTCGTCGAGCGGCACGCCGGCGAGGTCGTCAGCCGGAAGTTGATGACGTGAGGTTCTGGGCACAGCCCGGGTCTCCGTGTGGGCAGGGACGTAGAGGTGAAACGGGAACGGGCGATGGCGGTGTCGGTGTTGGGTGATGTGCCCTAGCGCACGTCGTCGAGCTTCTCGGCGACACGGAGCCGGGCGGAGCGAGCTCGCGGGTTGCTCGCGAGCTCAGCCGCGTCGGCCTTGATCGCCTTGCGACTGAGGAGGAGAAGAGAGGCCCGGTGAGCGCAGGTGCAGTGGGTCTGTTGGGGCGGACATAGACAGTTCTGTGCTGAGACGTGGAGTGCGTTCTTGACAATGGTGTCCTCGAGGGAGTGGAAGGAGACAACCCCAAGACGCCCACCGGGCCGGAGGATTCGTATTGCTGCCTGCAGTCCCAGGGTCAGGCTGGCCAGCTCGTGGTTCACCTCGATGCGCAGCGCTTGAAAGGTGCGCGTCGCCGGGTGGATCCGCTTCGGCCAGAAGCGCCGCGGAATGGTCCGCTCGACGATCTCACGGAGCTGCGCTGTGGTGGTGATCGGTTCCTCGGAGCGTCTGCGAACGATGGCGGCGGCGATGGACGGTGCGAAGCGCTCCTCGCCGTACGTTCGGATCAACGCCGTCAGGTCCGCCTGGGACCATTGCTGCACGAGGTCGCTCGCCGGCACATCGCTGTTGCCGTCCATGCGCATGTCGAGCGGACCGTCGAAGCGGAAGCTGAATCCGCGCGCCGGGTCGTCAAGCTGCAAAGAGGAGATGCCGAGGTCGAGCACCACGCCGTCGACGGCAGTGACGTTGTGCGCCGCGGCGATCGACGCCATGTCGGCGAAGTCACCGTGTTCGACGATCACCGTCCCCGCGTCGGCTCTAAAGCGCCGCCGTGCGGACGCCACCGCCGCGGGATCGCGGTCGATGGCAAGGATGCGCCCGCCGGGACGAAGGCGTTCGAGGAACGCGGCGACGTAGCCGCCGGCACCGAGGGTGCCGTCGATGTACGTCAGCCCCGGCCGGGGCTGCAGGCTCTCTATTAGCGGGTGTAGAAGGACCGGCCGGTGACCCGTCGCCTCAGGCGCCGGGGCACCAGGCGTGGCGATGCTGTCGTCGTCCATGCCGGCCACGATCGACATGGAAGCCCTTTTGCGTTGCTCTTGTGGTTGGAACCGGTCTGCTCACGCCGGCTCGCCCGCACCGGCCGAACCGGGACGGCTGAGACGGTCGCCGAGCTCGGTGAACGACTCCGGGTCGAGGCTGCCGGTCTCGCCGTCCCAGACGGCTTCGCCGACCACCTCCACGACATTGGAGACTCCCACGAAGACCGCTCGGTCCGCGATCCGCGCGAAGCTGCGGTGCTCGGGGGTGAGCAGGATCCGTCCCTGGGCGTCAACCTCGACCTCGCGCGCCCCCGCGTAGAGGTGACGCATGTAGAGGCGCTGCTCCCTGGAGCTGTCGGCGGTGAGGCGGAAGTGGCGCTCGTAGTCCTGCCATTCCGCCGACGGGCGGATCACGAGTCGGTTCTCCGCGCCGGGAGCGATGACCGCGCCACCGAGGTCACGACGAAATTGGGCCGGGAGTGCGACGCGACCTTTGGAGTCGACGGCATGGCGGAACGTCCCGTAGAACACGGATCAGCTCCGGCCGTCGACTCGCTGCGCTGGTCTGCGCACATTCTTTGCCCCACTATTCACCACTGTGCCCCACTGACTGGCCGAACCGTAGCAGTCTCAACTCCGCGCGTCAACGCGAACAGATGTGCGCCGTGACTGCGAACCGTGACCGCACGAACGCGGTGTGCACCGCACGACACAGCCTGTGGGGAATGGTGGGGCACCGCGATCACGCCGGCCCGGCGATAGAATCGGCGAGCAAGCCGGCCGGACGGCCGCGGGCGCTCGTCGTCCGAGGAAAGTCCGGGCTCCACAGAGCAGGGCGCTGGGTAACGCCCAGTCGGGGTGACCCGAAGGAGAGTGCCACAGAAATGACACAGCCGCGGCGTTCGCTGCGGCAACGGTGAAATGGTGGGGTAAGAGCCCACCGGCGGTCGGGTGACCGGCCGGCCAGGTAAACCCCGCCCGGAGCAAGGCCGAACAGGGACGGACGGTTCGCCGTCGAGGGTTGCTCGCCCCATGTCCCGGGTCGGGCCGCTGCAGGCGCCGGGCGACCGGCGTCGTAGATGGATGGCCGTCCCCCGCCGCCGGGGAGCGGCGGCCCGCAAGGGTCGTGAACAGAGCGGCGGGGACAGAACCCGGCTTATAGGCCGGCTTGCACGCTCCCCACCGGGCCACCCGCTACGCGTTAGAGCTGAAGCTCGCCCTGTGGTGGCGCGGGCGGGATGTCGCCGGCCAGCTGGCGCGCCACCGCGGCCACGGCGAGGGCGTCGACCCGCTCGTTGCCGGGCTCACCGCTGTGGCCGCGGACGTGCTCGAAGCGCACACGGCCGTCGACGAGCGGGTCGATGGTGGGAAAGAGGTCGAGGTTCGCCTTGCGCTTCCACTGCCGGGTCAGCCAGTTGATGACACCGAGGCTGTCGGTGCGGACCACGATCCGCCACTGCGGGTCGTCGCCGATGCGTGCGCGGATGCCGCGCAGCGCCTCGCGCACCGCCTTGAGCTCCTCCCGGTTGTTGGTCGTCATCGGCTCGGCGGCGGCGGCCTCGTCGACGGACCCGTCCGGCCATTCGACCCGGTAGGCCCACGCGCCCGCACCCGGGTTTCCGGAGCACGCCCCGTCGGTGTACGCGATCACCGTGCTGGTCACGGGACCACGATGCGGTCGCAGTTGGAGCATTGCACCACCTCGGCGGCGACACGAATGCGCCGCACTTCGGAGTTGGCGAACGGCACGTGACAGCCGCCGCAGCTCTCGGCGACGATGCGCACCACCGCCGGTGGCACGCGGCGCGCGAGCCGCTCATAGAGGGCCAGGTCTGCCACAGGGATGGCTGCGGCGAGCTCGGCGCGGTCGCGCTCCTCCCGCTCCACCGACGCGCGTAGGGCGACTGCCTCCTCGAGAATTTCACCGGCATGGTCGGCGCGCTCGAGCTCGCGGTCGACGATGGCGGCATTGGCGTCGCGATCGGCGGCCGCCGCCGCCTCTGCACGTTCCATGAGCGCAAGCAGCTGCTCGTCCTGGGCGTCGATGCGCGCGCGCAGCGCCTCGAGGTCGTGTTGCATGCCGATCAGCTCCTGCGGGTTACGCACCGAGCCGTCATAAAGGTGCCTGTCGAGGTCGCGCGCGCGCAGCCGCAAGGTGTCCACCGCCTTCTCGAGCGCGCTCAGATCGGCGTCGGCGGCGGCCTGCTCACGTCGGAGGCGGCGCGCCTGCCGGCGGCGCTTCTCCAGCTCGGGGTCGCCCGCGATCCTCGACTCGACGTCGGCGAGCTGCACGCGTTCGTGGCCGACGCGGCTGTCGATCTCCTGGAGCCGGAGGAGGTCGCCACCGCGGCTCACGCAACCACCTCGGCGCGCTCGCTGACGCCCCACGCCTGCAGGTTTGTGGAGAGCTCGCGCAGCGGCCCAGCGGACAGTTCGGTGGCGATGACGCACGCAAAGCCACGCCACGCCAGCGACGCGCACAGCATGCCGTGTCCAGCACCGACGTCGGCCACGGCAGGGACGCCCGCCGGGAACAGCGAGGCAACGCTGCGCAGGCGAGCTGGAAGTTCGGGCCTCACGCCGCCGCCCGGGAGGTGGCCACGAGCAGGCGCAGGGTCTCGCGAGCCGCGCCGGAGTCGATGGCCGCCGCGCACCTCTCGATGCCCTCGCCAAGGTCGGCACACACGTCCGCGGCCACCAGCGCGGCGGCGCCGTTGAGCACGACGACGTCGCGTCGTGGACCGGTCTCACCGTCCAGGACACCGAGGATCACCGCGGCGTTGGCAGCCGCGTCACCGCCGGCCATCGCCTGGCGTGGTGCGGACGGCAGTCCGAGCGCCTGCGGGTCGACCTCGAGCTCACGCACTCCCGACTGGGTGACCTCGTATCCTCGGGTGACACCGTCGAGCCCCAGCTCGTCGATGCCGCCCGGTCCGGTGAACACCAGCGCGTGGTGATGGCCGAGTCGTCGGAGCACCTCCGCCATCACCGCCACCGGAGCATTCCCGGCGACGCCGAGCGCCTGGTGGCGCACACGCGCGGGGTTGGCGAGCGGGCCGAGGACGTTGAAAACGGTGCGGATGCCAAGCTCGCGCCGAGCCGCCGCAGCGTGGCGCATGGCCGGGTGGAAAGCGGGCGCGTAGATGAAGCCGATGCCTGCCTCCTCGACGCAGCGACGCACGCCTGCTGCGTCGAGCGTGATCTGGACACCGAGCTCCTCGAGCACGTCGGCGCTGCCGCACCGCGACGACTGCGCCCGGTTGCCATGCTTGGCGACGCGGCATCCCGCGGCGGCGGCGGCAAGCGCGGCCGCGGTGGAGATGTTGAAGGTGTTGGTGCCGTCGCCACCGGTCCCGCACGTGTCGACGGCGCCTGGCGCCAGCTCCACCTGCGTGGCGTGGTCGCGCATCGACATCACCATCCCGGCGAGCTCGTCCACGGTCTCGCCCCGGGTGCGCAGCGCGGCGAGCAGGCCGCCGATCTGAGCTGAGGTGGCGCTGCCTTCCATGATCAGGTCCATGACCGCACGCGCTGCTTCGACGTCGAGGCAGCCTCCGCCGACGATCGTCTCCAGCGCGCCGCGCATCACCTCATCGCTCACAATTGCGCGACCGTAGCATCCGCGGGTCGGACATATACTCGGGCGCCCATGACAGCACGTAGCCTGGCGCCATTCGACCCCGACCTGGTCCGTCCCTGGAGCCTCGGCGAGGGGCGTCGCGGTGTCCTGCTCCTGCACGGTTTTGCCGGCACTCCGCCCGAGCTCCGCCGCCTTGGCGAGCACCTCGCCACCAACGGTTTCCGCTGCCGCGGCCCGGCGCTCGCGGGACATGCGTCGACGCCCGAAGCGCTCGAGGCAACCACGCGACACGACTGGACCCGATCGGCCCAGGAGGAGCTTGACGCGCTCGCCGATGAGTGCGACGAGGTGATGATCGCCGGGCAGTCGATGGGCGGCACCATCGCATTGCATCTCGCGGCCACTGACCTTCGGGTCGCGGCGGTGGCCACGCTCGCCGCGCCGGTGTGGCTGTCGGGGATCGCGAGGCGAGCCATCCCGGTGGCGCGCCGCGTGATGCGCTGGCACCGGCCGGGCGATGACGTCGACCTCTACGACCTCGAGGCCATCGACGAGCTGCACTCGCACGGGCTACGGCCGATGCGCGCGATCCACGAGTTCACCAGCCTGCTGCGGGAGGTGCGCGACGAGCTGGCCACGATCCGCGCACCGGTGCTCGTGCTCCACGGCGGACGCGACCGCACCATCGCCCCGGCCAACGCCGCGGAGATCGAGCGCCGCCTGGTATGCAGCAGCGACGTCGCCCGGCGCTCGTTTCCTCGCAGCGGTCACGGGATGAGCGTGGACGTCGACCGCGAGCAGATCAACGTTGCCGTGCAAGAGTGGTTCGACAGCCATTCCCGGCTGGTCGAAGCCGAGGTTGCTGCAGCTGCCAATCGTTAAACCGTCGGCGCAGGCGACTTCACGTCGCCGGAGCTGACACCGCTGAAAGGGGGGGTTGCCCGAAGGGGGGACCTGTCCCCCTTCGCCATCAGCTGCCGAGTTCGTCTAGCAGCCGGCGTGCCAGTTCGGGGTCGATCACAGGGTTGGTCGGAGGTCCCTCGTCGACAGGACGATGCCGCCTTGATCGGCCGCGGTTGGCGACCGGACGATCCGCGTCCCTGCGAGTCGCGCCGCTGACCGCGTGCCCGCAGGCGGCGCAGTGCAACACCGTCCGGCTGCTCCCTGCGCTCGCGTACTCGCGGTGCGACATGCGCAGCGGGGCGCCGCATCGTGGGCATGGGGGCGGTCCTGTCCGATCCCCACCCGCAGCCGGGACATTGCGTTGCACGACCTCAGATCTCCTTCACCGACATTTACTGATGCTTGGTCGTCACGTGACCGATGCCATCGGCGCGAAGCGTACGGTTCCGTCACCCAAAGGGGGCCACGTCTTCAGCAGGAGCACGAGATGGCAGCCACAGCAGCGCAGACACTCGCGGACGCGAGCGAGAACGACGCGGCCCAGCGCTACCTGCGCGAGCAGTGCCTGGCCACCGTCGTCGCCGAGGCCATGCGCCGCGCGGACGCCATGTCTCGCCTCGATGCCAGCCTTCGCCTTGGCGTGAGGCGTCCCGCAGCCTGACCCGGCGCCACCGCGGGCGTCGCCTACAGTGGCTCGATGGGCAGCCTGGAGGAACGCTTGCGCAGCGCGGTCGACCCTCTCGACACCTTCCACCGCGAAGCACCTGCGGAGAGCCGGCGCGTTGCCGCCGTCCTGATGCTCTTCGACACCAGGAACAACGGCCTGCCATTGCTCTTCCTGGAGCGCACCGCCCACCTGCGCCACCACGCCGGCCAGATCGGCTTCCCCGGTGGAGGCGCGGAGCCCGGCGACTCCGGCGCCGTCGCCACCGCGCTCCGTGAAGCCGGCGAGGAGGCGGGCATCCCCGCCGACGCCGTGGAGGTGATCGGACTGTTGCCGCCATTGCTGACCGCAACCTCGGACAACTGGCTGACCCCCGTGGTCGGCCTGCAGCAGCGAGACATCGAGCTCCGTCCGGACCCGTTCGAGGTGGCACGCCTCTTCCGGCTCGAGCTGGACGCGATCATGGAGGCACCGCACACCGTGCGCACCCTCACCCATGAGGGCAGGTCGCGCCGGGTGCACTTCTACGAGCTCGATGGCAACCTCATCTGGGGGGTCACCGCGGCGATCGTGGCCGAGCTGATCAGCCGCGTGCAGATCGATCCAGACTGAGCCGTCAGCGATAGCGTGGGTGCACCACGAAGGGGTTGCCGGCCATCTCCTGCGCGATGGTCGTGCTCTGGCCGTGGCCGGGATGGACGACGGTGTCCGGCGCCAGGACGTAGAGACGCTCCTCGATGCTGACCATCAGCTGCTGCCAGTTCCCCCCAGGGAGGTCGGCGCGCCCCACCCCGCGGTGGAACAGCGTGTCGCCGCTGAGCAGGTCGGTTCCGACCAGGAAGCACACCGAACCGCGGGTGTGGCCGGGCGTATGGGTCACGCCGACGCTGAGGTCGTGCCAGCCGATCACCTGACTGTCGGCGAGGTCCTCGTCGATGTGCACGTCGGGGACGTCGTCGGGGATGCCCGGAAGGAAGCGCATGCTCACCAGCTGCTCGCGATCGTCTGGGTGGAGAGCGACCGGACAGCGGTGCACCGCGACCACGGCGGGGACACCGTTGACGTGGTCACCGTGGCCGTGGGTCAGCAGGATGCGCTCGCACCGCCAGCCGCGATCCTCGAGGAGTTGGAGGGTGCGCCGGTGCTGCAGGCCGGGGTCGATGACCAGTGCAGCGTCGCTGTCGCGGCGGTGGAGGACGTAGCAGTTCTGTTCGTAGGTGGGGTCGACGACGACGGTCAGCTCGAGCAGGTCGCGGACGGCTTCAGCCATCAGGCCGTGATCGGCGGGTGCGGGCCCTCATCAGTGCGCAGCGGCAGGGTGAACCCGGTCGTGCGCTCGCGTCGCTGGGCCGGCGCGTCCACCAAGGCGCGGTCGAGGACCTCGCCGACATTGTCGACCGGCACCACGTCGACGGCGTCGAGCACCTCCTGGGGGATCTCCTCGAGGTCGCGCATGTTCTTGCGCGGCAGGATGAACGTGGTCAGGCCACTGCGGTGCGCGGCGAGCAGCTTGTCCTTGACGCCGCCGATGGGCAGGACGCGCCCGCGCAGCGTCACCTCGCCGGTCATGGCGACATCGCGACGCACCCTGCGACCCGAGGCGACGCTCACCATCGCTGTGACCATGGTGACGCCCGCTGACGGTCCGTCCTTGGGAATGGCACCCGCGGGAACGTGGATGTGGAGCGCGTGGGTCTCGAAGAAGTCGCGTGGCGCTCCGTACTCAACGGCGTGGACGCGCGCCCAGGAGAGCGCCGCCCGCGCCGACTCCTCCATGACGCTGCCCAGCTGGCCGGTCAGCGAGAGGTCGGGTCGCGCCTCCACCGCCAGTGCTTCGACGGTCACGATGTCGCCGCCGACCTCGCTGACCACCACCCCGGTCACCGCGCCGACCTCGTCGACGTCCTGGGCCTCGCCGTAGTCGAAGCGCTGCGGCCCGAGGAACTCGCCCAGCTGGTCCGGCTCGACCACGACGGACCCGGCGCCGGCCGCCAGCCGGCGTGGCACCTTGCGCGCGATCTCGGCGATGGTGCGGTCCAGCTGGCGCACCCCCGCCTCGCGCGTGTAGCCATGCAGGATGGCCACCAGCGTCTGGTGGGGAATGGTCAGCTCGCCGTCCTCGAGGCCGTGCTGCTCGAGCTGGCGCGGCAGCAGGTGGCCCTCGGCGATGCCCAGCTTCTCGGCTTCGGTGTAGCCGCTGATGCGGATCAGCTCCATACGATCGCGCAACGCAGGGCTGATGGTGTCAACCATGTTGGCGGTGGTGATGAAGAGCACGTTGCTGAGGTCGTACGGCACCTCGAGGTAGTGATCGCTGAACTCGCGGTTCTGCTCGGGGTCGAGCACCTCGAGCAGGGCCGCCGAGGGATCGCCTCGGAAGTCCGTGCCAACCTTGTCAATTTCGTCGAGCATGATCACCGGGTTCACCGTGCCGGCCTGCTTCATCGACTGGATGATGCGGCCCGGCAAGGCGCCGATGTAGGTGCGGCGGTGACCGCGGATCTCGGCCTCGTCGCGGATCCCACCGAGCGACAGGCGTACGAACCGGCGGCCCATGGCGCGAGCGATGCTCCGACCGAGCGACGTCTTGCCGACACCGGGGGGGCCGACGAGGCAGAGGATCGGTGTCTGTAGGACCCGCCGCGGTCGGGTGGTGGCCTCGACCATCGGATCGGCCGCGGTCTCCTCCACCGGCACCTCAGCGGACCCTCTCTGAGCATCGTTGGTGACGGACGCCGGCGCGTCCACCTCCGCAGCTGCCGCGAGCGCGGCGGCGCGGCGCTGGGCGCGGTCGCGAACCGCCATCCACTCGAGGATGCGGTCCTTCACCTTGGCCAGCCCGTAGTGGTCCTCGTCGAGGATGGCAGCGGCGCGTTCGATGTCGATGTGCTCGACGGGTCGCTCTCCCCAGGGGAGGTCGAGGAGCCAGTCGACCCAGGTGCGCACCATGCCCATCTCCGGCGACGCGCCGGGGATCTGCTCGAGGCGCGACACCTCCTTGAGAGCGCGCGCCTTCACGTCAGCCGGCATGCCCAGCGCCTCGATGCGCGCGACCAGGTCTTCTCCCTCGTCGCCCTCACCGTCGAGCTCGGCGAGCTCCTTGCGCACCGCGCGCAGCTGCTCGCGAAGGATGTGCTCGCGCTGCGACTTGTTGATGGTGCGCTGCACATCCTCGTGGATGCGGGTGCGCATCGACGCCACCTCGACCTGCCTGCCGAGCAACGGCGCCAGCCGGCGGAGGCGCTCGACGACGTCCAGCGCCTGGAGCAGCTCGACGCGCTCCACGACGGTCAGGTCGGGCGCGGCCGAGGCGATGTCCGCGACGCGGGCGGCCTCGGTGGCGCGCGCCATCGCCGCGGCGACCTCCGGTGAGACCTGCCCGCCGGCGGTGACGTAATCCGCGTAGAGCTGGCGGACGCTGCCGGCCAGCGCGTCCGCTTCCGTGCCGGTGACCTCGATGTCCTCGACGAGGTCGTATGCCGCCGACCAGTGCTCACCGTCGGTGTCAAAGCTGCGCAGCCGCACCCGTTGCTGTCCTTCGACCAACGCATGCGCACCCGCGCCGGGGATGAGACGTAGGGCGCCCACCGTGGCCACCACGGCGATCTCGTGCAGGTCGTCGAAGCCCACATCGTCCGGCTCGGCGTCCCGCTGGACGGCCAGGATGACCCGGGCGTCCGCGTTGACCGCGGCCTGCAGCCCTGCGACTGAGCGGGGCCGGCCGGCGGCCAGGGGGGCCAGCTGGTGCGGGAAGACCACGTTGTCGCGCAGGGGCACGACAGGGAGCCGGGTTTGCTCCTGTTCGGGCGCGGGGTCAGGAGCGCTGGTCACCAAACGAGGATACCCGGGCGCGGTGGCTTCAACCTCGGCCGTTCCAGGCGGGATCGGCCACCGCCCAATCGCGTTCGAAGGCGTCGGCGAAGTAGTCGCTGGCGGCAGCGTGATCGATGCGCAACGCGGCTTCGAGAGACGTCCCCAGGCCGGCGGCGCTCCAGTTCGAGGACATCACCAGGGTGGCGCGGTCGACCACCATCCCCTTGGCGTGACCGGTCGTGCACCGCTGCGGGTCCATGACACGGGTGCGCAGGCCGCGATCGCGCAGCGCGGCGACGTCGCCGTCCGCCGGCACGCTCCCAAGGAGCAGCCGCACGTCGGCGCCCTGGGCGCTCAGCTCCATACAACGCTGCAGCAGCGGGCGCACCTCGTGGGCCCAGGTGTGGACGTAGGGGACGGTGATCAGGCACCTGCGACTGGGCGGCTCGAGCAGGCTCTCGATGGCGGTGCGCACCGCTCGAGCGTCGGTGGTCAGCTGCAGACGGCGCGGCGACACCTCCACCTCCAGCGGAGCTACGGCCGGGTGTGGTGTGCCCACGGGGGGCACCTCCGCGACGTGCTCGACCGCCCAGACCGGCGGGGGGGGCGCCCCCTCTCGCCAGACCGCGCCGATCCTCGACCGCGCGGTCGCCGCCAGGGTGGGAGCTCCGTCGACGAAGACCCACCACTCCCGGGTCCCGGCCAGCGGAGCCGCGTCCGGGGGCAGCCTGCCATGGCGATCGGCGGGCGCGTCCCGCTGGATCAGGTTGCCGGTGCCGACGGCGAGTCGATCGCTGTCGGCGACGAGCAGCTTCCAGTGCGCTTCGCGCATGCCCTGGTGGCGGCGCAGCCGGCAGGGAACGATAACGCCGCGCTCGGCGGCCGCGCGCAGCGCGTCGAGACATCCGCGGTTGGCACCGGTGTGGCCGTCGAGAAGCAAGCGCACGCGCACGCCGCGCTCCACCGCGCGCGGAAAGATCCAGCCGTAGCTCGGTCCGGCCTCGTACACAGCGACATCGAGCCGCGACGCCGACGACTCGATGAAGCGGTGCAGCAGTGTTCCCGCGGAGTCAGGTCCGAGCGCGCACACGAGGCGGGTCATTGTGTCCCGATCGAGAGGGCGCTGGCCGGCATGCGCGGGCCACAATAGGCGCCATCGACGAGATTGAGGGATTGTTCCCGCCTGCGCCACCACCCCCGCCCTCCGGTTGGCGCGCTCAGGCGCCGGCCTACGCGTACGGCCAGGCCGAGTTTGGGGCCCCCCCCACCGCATCGCCGTCGCGCCGCCGCGGCTGGCTCGGCTCGATCGCACTGCTGCTGGTCGGCCTGCTCATCGGCGCAGGGGTCGCTTTTGCCGCCCTGCACGACCGCGGCGGCGCCAGCGTGGCCGAGGTGCAGGTCAACGGAAGCCCGGCGAAGGTGCCCACCGTCGCTGCCGTCGACGTCGCCAACCGGCTCGGCCCGGCCGTGGGCACCATCATCGCCACCCTCACCGGCTCGTCGGGACTCGGCAGCGGCTTCGTGATCGCCAAGGATTCCTCGCTGAGCTACCTCGTGACCAACAACCACGTCGTCTCCGGGGCCACCAGCCTGCACGTGGTCATGCCCGACGGCCAGCAGTTCGCCGCCAAGCTTGTGGGCGCGGACAGCCTCGACGACATCGCGGTCGTCAGCGTGCCGAGCACCGGGCTGCCCCAGGCGACGTTCGGAACCTCACAGAGCCTCACCGCCGGCCAGCCGGTGATCGCCATCGGTTCGCCGCTCGGCGACCAGGGCTCGGTGACCGTCGGTGTGATCAGCGCGCTGCACCGCACCATCACCGCCAGCGGCCAGGCCGGCTCGTCGTCAGAGACGCTCGAGGACGTGCTCCAGACCGACGCCTCGATCAACCCCGGCAACAGCGGCGGCCCGCTCGCCGACACCGCCGGCAACGTCGTCGGCGTCAACGTCGCCACCGCCGGGAACGCGACCAACATCGGCTTCAGCATCCCCGCCGACCTGGCGCGATACGTCGCCGAGACGCTGATCGCGCACAAGAAGGTGCAGCACCCCTTCCTCGGGGTCGGCTACTACACGAGCATCCAGGCGATCGAGCAGGGCACGCCGTTCAGCGGCCCCGGCGTCCTCGTCCGCACCGTGAGCCCGGGAACGCCGGCAGCTCAGGCGGCCTTTCAGCCCAACGACATCCTCGTGGCCATCGACGGCGTCGCCCTGGACAAGGGCCAGACCCTCGGCGGGCTCATCCAGCCGCACAAAGTCGGCGACACGATCACCTGCACGGTGCGGCGAGGCACGCAGACGTTGACGCTGCACGCCACGCTCGAGGAACGGCCGAAAACCTAACCGCTGGTCAGGCGCCGCCTCGGGTTCGCACGGTGGCCGGGACGCGCGAGCGACGTGTGCTCCACGCCGGCTGACGATCGGCGAACTCGTACAGGGCGGCCGGACGCCCGGGTCCGTTCTTGACGACGCGGCCGGTGGGGCGCACCAGCCCGGACTGCTCCAGACCGCGGCGGAAGTTGGACGGTTCGTAGGTCACCCCGCTGATCGCTTCGAACACCCGCCGCGCCTGGGGCATCGTGAAGCGCTCGGGGAGGAGCCCGACAGCGATGTTCGACCACCACACCTTGCCGCGCAGCCGCTCGACGCCGTCGGCGATCACGGCGGCGTGATCGAAGGCCAGCCGCGGGAGCGCGTCGACGGGAAACCATCGAGCAGCCGACTCCTCCTCGCGGAGTACGGCGGCGTCGATGAGGCCAAGGTAGGCCACCGACGGGATCCATCCGCGCGGATCGCGGGCGGGATCCCCGTAGGTCTGCAGCTGCTCCATGTAGACGGCGCCGACACCGGTCTTCTCGGTGAGCTTGCGCTGCGCTGTCTCCTCGGGCCGCTCGTCGCCGCTCATGAAGCCGCCGGGAAGTGACCACATCCCGGCGTGCGGCTCCTCTTCGCGCCGGACCAGGAGCACGTGCAGCGTGCCGGCGACCGGTGCAAGGACCACCGGGAGAGCATTGAGCCCTGCCGGCGCCGCGAAGCCGGCGCTGTTGACCGCGTGCATCTGCTCTGCCATCGCGAGGCCAACGTAACATCTCGTGGTGCAGGTCACGAAACGGTGGCGTTCGCCGGGCGCGATGGGCGTCTCGTGAACCGGACGTCACACACTCGCCACGACGGCCGCGGTTCGTGCATCTAGGCTGCGAATGCAGTGAACAGGTCGATCCCACCGGCTATTCGTCCGCTTGGCGCACCGCGCGCGCCGCGACGCAGGTTCGTCCCGCCCGCAGCGGTGCGCGTCGCTCAACTCTGCCTGCTCTTCCGGATCACCTTCGGAGTCGGGCTGGTGCTTCTCGCCGGTTCGTCCGCCGTCCCCACCGCCCTCGCTGTTCCCGGCCTCGGTCATCTCGTGCTGCCCGGGGCCGCGACATGGAGCGGCGCCGCGCTCTGGGTGATCGCCGCCGCCGTCTTCGAGGGCGCGCTCGTTTTCCGCCTGGGACGTCTTCGCGCTGGCAGCCGGCGCGTGATCCTGCTCGTCGAAGGCGTGGCGATCGCAGCCAGCGGGCTGTACACCGCGGCCGGTCTCAAGATCGCGCTCGTGCCCCTGGTCAGCGCCATCGCCGCCATGGTTCTGCTCCGTCTCGACCACGTCCTCCACTCGTTCAACCGCGCTCGCGCCGAGCGCAGGGTGGTCTGGCAGGAGATCCCGGCGACCCTCTTCGACGGCTACGCGCTCCCCGACCCGACCGCGTCCAAGGAGATCCAGCGGATCGGCTACAGGGTGGGGATCGACTCCGAGAGGGCTCGCACCGGCTCGTCGGAGATGTCCAGGGCGTAGCCGACGGTGGGCTCCCCATGGCCCCCTACAGTGAATCTGCCCCCGCCGAAGGCGATACAGCCGCGCGCCTCGTAGAAGCGGCGGGCGCTCGCCTGCACCAGCGTCCACACCTCCATTCGCGCACAGCCCCGCAGGCGCAGCTCGGCCAGCGACCGCTGCCACAGGGCCGACCCCACGCCCCGGCCCTGGTGCTCCGGCGCCACGTAGAAGGCGGCCAGCTCGCCGGCGCCACCGCGGAGCAGGCCGAGCCCGGCC
>NZ_JAEKNS010000061.1:0-35428 GCF_016464765.1 Candidatus Aeolococcus gillhamiae
CAAGACCGAACTCATCCGCCGCCGCGGACCTTGGCGCTCGCTCGAACAGGTCGAGCTGGCTACCGCGGAGTGGGTCGACTGGTGGAACCAACGTCGGCTCCACAGCGCCGCTGGCGACCGGCCGCCTGCTGAGTACGAAGAACTCTACTATCGTCAGCGCGACACAACCGACGTCGCATGAATCCAAGCCGCCGAGTCTCCACAAAACCCAGCGCGGTTCAATTCAACACAAGCGCCCGTTGGTTGCATCCGTGCAGTTCATACGAGCAAGCACCCCAGGGAGCCCCTCCATCCACTCGCGCGCCCACGCGACTCTACCCGCCATGATCAGGCGCTTTACCGCAAGCCCCGAAGGTTCCAGTCCAGCCTCTCAAGCCACCTCGGCGAGTCTGGAAGACGTAGGACAGGGTACCGACGATCGTTTCAGCCCCAAATGCCGAGGTACTCCCGGTCGTAAAGATTCCGATGGAGAGCACGGTCGCTCCCAGCACCTGAAGGCCGTGGTAGTACTACTCTCCGGCCGCTGACGTCGTCATCGCCACCATGTTCAGGACGACGCTGCCAGCCCTGATGCCGGACCAACCGAATCCACGCGCCTCCATGACGCGGTTGCCGCCTCGTCATCGGCATCGAGTGCGTACACCTCCTGCCTGACGCCCGCGGTGCCGCTGGTAGTGACCACCTGACGAAGGCGGTTACTCTCAACCACTGCGCGGATTCCAAGCGGGGGGATTGGCCTCCGATGTCGTCGAGGACATGGTTCTTGCGGGTGACGGGAACGGCGCGCACCTCGTCAAACGTCCCCTCGGCCCGGCAGCCCCGCGAGATGCGCGCGGTAGAAGTCGCCGAGCCGCGCGCGCTCCACTACTCGGTTGAAGCGGTCGAGCTAGTATGCAGCGAGGAGGGCCCCGTCGTGGAGTTCGGTCGGACACTCGAAGCCGCCGGAGTTCGCGGCCTTGCTGCTATCTAACCCAGGTCTGGCCGCCATCGATCACGGCGACCGTCCCGTTCATATGCGCCGCCCGCTGGGAGAGGAGGTAAACTACCATGTGTGCCACCTCGTCCGGTGCCCCCACCCGGTGGTCCGGGATCGAGGAGAGGATCAGCTCTTCGGCACCAGGCGGAGGGAGCCTGGTCCGCGTACTCGTGGCTCGGACTAGCCCTTGATATCGATGCGTGCTGACGGGTCCGGGGCTGACGGCATTGACGCCGATTTGTTCCGATCCATACTCCCTCGCGAGGTTGGCGATCAGGTTGCCCAGCGCAGCGTTGATCGCACCTGACGTATAGAAGGAGGGCAGGGGCGCGTGTGCCGCGTTCCCGGTGATGAACACGGCACGCCCGCCACCGCGCGCGCGAAACTCTGGAAGAACCGCTCGAAAGGCGCGCGCGGTCGCGAGAAACTTCATCTCGAAAGCCTGATTCCACAGCTGGTCGTCAAGGTCGCCGAACTCTCCCAATGGTGTCGAACCGACGCACGCGACCAAGCCGTCGACGCCGCCATAGGTCCGTCGCGCCGCGGTTACGAGTCGCGCCAGCCCCTCTTCGGCGACCAGGTCGCCGGCTTGTGTGATCACGTTCCCCCCCAACGAACGCGCCTCAGCAGCGAACTCGTCCAGCGTCTCTTCGGTGCGCGCACCGATCGCAAGGCGGCAGCCTTCTAAGGCCAGGAGCCGGGCGGTGGCGCGACCGATTCCAGAACTGGCGCCGCTGACCACGACGACCTTTCCGTCGAGTAATAAGTCCATCACGCCTTTCTCCAGATTTGTTCCAGCTCGGCCGCGGTGCAGACCGTGCCGTAGCGGTGACGTGCCGAGGCGAGAGCGGCCTCGTGGAGGCTCATATCCCACGAGGCGCACGCATCCGCCGGAACAACGACGTAGTAGTCGTGGCTGAACGCCTCCCTGGCGGTCGACTCAACGCAGACATTGGTCGAGACGCCGCAGCAGACGGTCGTCAAGATGCCTGCGCTGCGCAGGACCATGTCGAGGTTCGTGCCGGCAAACGCGCTGTAGCGATGCTTCTTGACCACCACATCGCTTGCGGCCGGCGCGAGCTCGTTGATGATCTGCTGTCCCCAAGTCTGGTCCACGCAGATGTCCTCCACCGAGTAAGTTGCCCGGGAACGAGCATCAAGCCATGACCCGGAATCGCTGGCGTGGCCGGGTAGCGTCGTGTGCTGGCCGTAGACGGCAAGCACTCCCGCAGCGCGTGCGGCCTCGACGAGTCTTTGTATCTGCGGGATGACGGCAACGGCATGCGCGATGGGACGCTGCGCTCGTCCCGCGGTCTTCCCCTCCGGATGGATGAAATCGTTGCACATGTCGATGATGAGCAGCGCCGTGATCTCTGGCCGGACCTTATCCCTCAGCGTGCGAAGGATGCGAGGACGTTTCTGCGACCTCATGCGGATGTTGCCGCTGAGATCAGTTCTCGCGCGCTCGGCAGTCGGTCGACTCGCCAGGCGGCCTCGATGAAGGCCGCCGTGCGGCGGCCGAGCACCGGTTCCGCAAGTCGCTCAGCTTTTGCCCGCAGCCCGGCTTCTGTCATCGGTTGCGCCGCACTTCCAGTTGCATGCTTAATATGGACCTCATGGACGTCACCGGTGGCGGTGCGAAGACGCATCCGTGCCTCGTCCTTCGCTATCGAAGCATCCGTGATGGCGCGCACCTTCCGCCGCAACGCGACAATATCCGGGGCGAGCGCGCGCGCGTCCGAGAACTGAGGCGGGCCGGCCGCGCCATCGACCAGGCCGACCGCTACGCTATGGTACACGCTGAACTTGCTCTGCAGTCCGGTCGAAGGCTCGATCTTCCCCATCACGTCGAGCACGACTGGGTTGACGGTGACGACTACCTCGGCGATATCTCCCACATCTTTCACCCGCCTGCGCAGAGTGATCGCTGCGTCGATCGCGGGGTGGCTGACGATGCCGCACGCGTAGGGCTTGAAGGCATTCAGCTCAATCTCCCAAGTGCGCCCGAGATCGGCCAGCATGCGCGCATAGTCGGCGGCCGCCGAGACCAGCGCGCCGAGGCCACGACGGCCTTCGATCGCAGTTGGCGAGGAGGTGAAGCCCTCGGCCGCCAAGAGGGCCGCCTCCACCCCGTTTGCCGCAGCTTTGGCCGGCTGCAACGACTTAGTCATGTAGCCGAGCGACTCCTGAAGGCCGGCCGCCTGCGTCGCTGCCAACCCGAGGGCGTTGGCCATGGCCGTCTCATCCAATCGCAACAGCCGCCCGGCGGCGGCGGCGGCGCCGAGGGGACCGCTGATGCCTGTCACGTGCCAGCCACGGTCGAAATGGCTGTCGCCCAGACCCATGCCGATCCGGAGGGCGATTTCTGTTCCAATCACTGTCGCAAGCAGAACATCTTCGCCCGTCCGGTCTAGCCAGTCCGCCACGGCCAAGGCCGCAGGGACGACGACGGGTCCAGGATGGATCACAGTCGGAAGGTGAGTGTCGTCGAAGTCCTCGACGTGGACGCCGATACCGTTGACGAGAGCCGCCCATTGCGGTGCCAACCGATCTCCGCGGCCGAGCACCGCGGCGAGTGGCGGTGACCCAAGTTGGTGCAGCACCGTGAGCGCTGCTTCGACGGCAGCGTGCCGCGCAGCACCGACGGCTAGTGCAATGGCGTTGAGCATGGTACGCCGACCAGCCTCAAGGGCCAACTCTGGAACGCTGACGCGGTCCACGGCGAAACCCGCCAGGACTCTGGTGACTCCAGTCGTCGTCATCGCCCGACTCCCCCTCCAGACGGGACGATCGCCGCTACCAGACGCTCCAGCGAGTGCGCCCGCTCCAGGCCCCCCACAGCACTGATGACCGATTGGGCTGCTCCGGGCATCATTGGCTCGATCAAGTCACGTACCTTGGCCTCCAGCTCTCCATCCGTGAGCGGGTGCGCGAGGCTGCCACGGGCATGATCAACATGCTCACGGAGCCATCTGCCGTCGGCGAGCCGGATCTGAATGCCGGCCTCGTCCCGACCCA
This sequence comes from Candidatus Aeolococcus gillhamiae, assembly GCF_016464765.1. Classification (NCBI taxonomy): domain Bacteria; kingdom Bacillati; phylum Candidatus Dormiibacterota; class Candidatus Dormibacteria; order Candidatus Aeolococcales; family Candidatus Aeolococcaceae; genus Candidatus Aeolococcus; species Candidatus Aeolococcus gillhamiae. The sequence goes on from NZ_JAEKNS010000061.1 coordinate 3,995, forward strand.
GCATGGGTGTGGGTTCAAAACGCACGAGTGACCGCAGCCGGTCTAAATCGGAACTGCGCACCCGCGTGTTCTCATACTGTGCGAGGCTGACCCGGCCGTCGGCCAGTCCGGCCGCGACGCCATGAGCGGCGGAGAACCTGGCCGCCAGCCCATCAGTCGGCTGCAGCAGGCCCATTAGCTCGGGAACCAACGGATGGCATTCGTAGATGACCTCGCGGATGGTGGCAACGTCCTCAATCCGCCGATGGAGCGCGATGGCGGCATCGATGCCCGGGTGATTGACGATGCCACATGGATAGGGCTTGTAGGTGTTGGAAAGGAGTTCCCACCGGTCTCCAAAGCCGTCAGTAAGCAGCTCGGACCGCTGCCGCGGGGCCAGGACCCCCAGAAAACCACGCGGCGCTTCAAAGACCTCTGGCGAACCACTGAAGCCACTTTCCGCGAGAAGAGCGGCGAGTACGCCATTCGCGGCGGCCTTGCCAGGGTGAAAGGCCTTGGTGTGGGTCCCAAAACCCTCACGATGGCCGAGCGTCTGGCTGGCCGCGATCCCCAGTGCCGATGCGATGCTCTCAAAATCGAGTCCCAGAATCAGCCCCCCAGAGACCACAGCTCCGATGACACCGCATGTACCGGTTATGTGCCAGCCTTGGTCGTAGTGGGACGGCGAGATCGCCATTCCCACCCGAAGCTGGACTTCGCACCCTAGCGCGAACGCGGTCAGAAACTTCGAGCCAGTCGTGCCACGCCAGGCGCCCAGCGCAAGCGAAGCGCCGAGCGTCGCGGCGCCCGGATGGATGACGCTGGCAAGGTGGGTGTCGTCGAAATCGTCAAGGTGTGCCGCGAGGCCGGTGAGCAGAGCGGCGAAGTATGCGTCGAATCGTTCCGGCTGCGCAGCAACCGGCGATGCCGGTCGCCCACCATGAATGCGAGCGACGGCGACAACGCTCCGGAACGCCCCGTACCTCGTGCCAGCCACCGCCACGCCCAGTGCGTTAAGCAGTGTCCGTTGAGCCTCTCTCTTCACCGCGGGCAGCAGGGGGTGAGCGGCAACATCTGTGATGTGGCGCACCAGTTGACGCGTGAGCCCGCTACTCATATGCGGGTGCTATCCAGTCGACGCCGAGCACACTGCAGCGTGTCGTCATTGTCGACTTGGCCCGAAACGTCGCGGATCTTTACTGCAGCGTGATTCTCGGCGACCTGGCTGCGGAGGTCATTAAGGTCCATTGCCCGAGTGCCGGCGATGACCCGCGCGACTGAATGCCCTCCACCTAGTCTCGGTTCAGCACCACATTCCTGGGCCTCAACCATAGTAACTAGAGCGTTGCAGTCGATCTGGGCCAGCGATCCTCGGGACTCGTGCTGAATCCGCAGCTCGCGGCGCTTGGCTCCTGTCGCCCTTTCCCGCGCCCCACTATTCCCGACCTCGCGATGATCGATCAACTCTGGGTGCTCGATGGCCTCCGAACAGCCCGCCACTATGCTCCTAAAGTCCATGGCACGGATACTGATGTCGTGCTGCAGGGCGGACATTATGCGGGAGCAGAACTGAAGGAAATGCGTATTCACGGCGCGATTGGCTCCGCTGATCGCCGGTGGAGATGCGGGAGCACCTCGCGAGCAAACCGAGCGAGGACTGCGCGCTCGTCGCCCGGGTCGCTGACCGGCTGCATGACAAGCGTGTTGAGCCCGGCTTGGCGCCACCGGTCGATCTGCGCTAGGACAACTTCTGCCGGGCCGCAGAGAGCGTAGCGGCGGGCTTGGTCTTCGGTAAATCCGGTCTCGAATCGATCGGTCAGGAATGCGGCTGCCTTCGCGGCGGCCCGGTCCTCGCGATCGTCGAGCGACAGTTCGAGCCGCACGCCCAGACCATAGCTGTCCGGTAGCGTGCGCCCTTCCTGGGCTGCCATCACTTGAAGCCGGCCCACCCGCTGAGCGAAAGAGTCGGGTGATACCAAGTAGGGTAGGTAGCCGTCGCCCCGGTTCGCCGCCCGACGCATCGCAGCCTCCGACCGCCCCGCCACCCACAGGGGAGGCCCACCGGGCTGCGTAGGGGGCGGGAGCATCAGCGCGTCGTCAAACTGCCAGAACCGACCACGGTGGCTGGAGCGGCTCCCTTTCCACAGATCCCGCATCACCTCCATCGCCTCATCTGCGCGCGCGCCGCGAGTGCGCAGGTCAACTCCGCAGGCTTCGAACTCGTGCGGATTCTCGCCACCCACCCCGATCCCTACCGTGAGACGCCCTCCGGACAGTGCGTCGAGTGTGGACAGGGATTTGGCCAGTACCACCGGATGGTGAAGCGGGAGCAGAATCACCGCTGCCCCAAGGCCGATGCGCCGGGTGACGGCGGCCGCCGCCGACAGCACCGGCACGACGTCCTGGATGGGCCGGTGGAACGTGATGTGCTCAGCTGTCCAGAATCGGTCGTAGCCGAGTTCCTCTACAGCCCTGACTGTCTCGAGCCCAAAGAAGTAGCCACTGCACGTGATACCGACCTCGAGCCGGTCAGGAGTCATTTGGGTCCAGGCCGAAGTACGCCGATTCCAGCGCTTCCGAATGGATCAGCTCGGCGGCGCCACCGGACGCTTGGACCTCACCGCGGTTCAGGATGTAGGCGCGATCGCACAGTTCCAGCGCCTCTCGGGCCGACTGCTCGACGAGCAGCAGAGCGAAGTCACCTGACTGCTTGAGACGAGTCAGCGCGTCGACCACAGCCTCAACGGCGATCGGTGCGAGGCCAATCGACGGCTCGTCGACGAGGAGCAACCTCGGCCTCCCCATCAGCGCGCGACCGATCGATAGCATCTGCTGCTCGCCGCCGCTGAGCACAGCGGCGGGCAGCTCGAGGCGCTCTCGAAGAAGGGGAAAGATCTCAAGGACGTAGTCGAGCCGCCGATTGCTCTCGTCCCCTCGTCGCTGCCTTCCCAACGACCACGATCCCAGCAGGAGGTTCTCCCGGACGGTGAGGGAGGGCCAGACATGACGTCCTTCGGGCACGTGGCCGATTCCAAGCGGCGCCCGCTCATGCGCCGGTCTCCCGAGCAGGCTCTGGCCGTTCCAATGGATTGCACCGCCATGGATTGCGCAGCCACCGAGGATCGCCCGCAGGACTGTGCTCTTGCCTGCGCCGTTCGGCCCGAGCATCGCTACGAACTCGTGCTCGTCGACCGTTAGGTCGATGCCATGCAACACCGTCATGGGGCCGTACCCGGCCCGCAATGACTTAAGCTCGAGCAGCACGCCAACGCGACCCCAAGTAGGCGGTCACGACGCGATCATCGCGCATCACCTCCTTCGGCGCTCCATCGGCGATGTTCCGGCCGTAATCGATCACGTACAGGCGGTCAGCCCAGGCCGCCACCGTGCCAATATCATGGTCCACCAAGACAATGGTGAGCCCGGCGTGCTGCTGGGTTCGGAGCAACTGCATTAGGTCTCGTGCCTCAGAGCGGGTCAGGCCGGCAAGCGGCTCGTCGAGCAGCAGGATGGCGGGACGTCCCGCCAGTGCCCTGGCCACCTCGAGCAGGCGCAATTGGGCCGGCACCAACGACCGCGCACCAACGTCGGCATGCACCTCGAGGCCCACCGCCTCAAGAGCGGCCCAGGTGTCAGCAGTGCGCTGCCCGCCGTCGGCGTTCTGAAGCGAACCGAGGAACACGTTGTCGAACACGGTCAGCTGACCGAACGGACGCGCAATCTGGAAGCTGCGCCGAACGCCGAGCCGGGCGATTCTGTAGGCTGGCCAGTGAGTCACCACGCGGCCCAGAAGAGTGATTCGCCCCGCCGTGGAGCGCTGATAGCCCGTCAGGAGGTCGAAGAATGTGCTCTTGCCCGCGCCGTTGGGCCCAACAATCCCAAGGAACTCGCCGCTGCGGACCTCGAGGCTCAACCTATCGATGGCGACGATGCCCCCGTACACCTTCCGCGCATCGGCTGCGATCAGCACTGCCTCGTCGCCGGGGTGCGTCGGCACGAGTGGCCTCGATCCCGACGGCGGGCGCGAAGGTAGGCTGCGTCGGCGATTCACGGGCAATCGCAGCGACTGCGGAAGCACCCGATTGACCACCTCCAGTGGACGAGTCCCGGCGTTAAGCAGGCCACGCGGCACGACGAGGACGACGGTGATCAGAACCAGGCCGTAGGCAAGCAGCGACGCTCCCGAGGTGGCCCCCAGGTTTGCGTCGAGGAAGTTCGTGATCGGGATCAGGATGCAGGCGCCCAGGATCGGGCCGAGTCGGCGCGCCATCCCACCTACCAGCGAGACGACCAGGGCTTGGACCGAGACACTGAGGCCGAAAACCGCCTCCGGCGTGACGACGAGGATGAGCATCGCGTAGACGACTCCGGCGAGGGAGGCGAAGACGGCGGATGTCGAGAAAACGACAAGCTTGACGAGCGCAGTGTTGATGCCGGTCGAGCGCGCTGCGTCCTCATCCTCGCGAATGGATTGCAGGACAACGCGCCAGCGCGATCGCTCGAGCGCCGTCGTGAAAAGCCAGGCGAGAAGCAGGAAAAGAGCGGCCAGCGCTGCGTAGTGCCAGGTATCGCTCCAGGACATGTAAAGGTCGGGGTTGTCGTTGTGGGCCGGAACCAGGACCTCCTGATAGCCCAAATAGGTGAAGACCAAGAGCAGTATCAACGGATAGACAAGTGACGCAAGTGCGAAGTAGACGCCCTTGAGTCGGAGTGTCGGGATGCCGATCACGAGAGCCGCCACGATGGCCACGCCCGCAGCCGCGACTAGGCCCAGCCACGGCGTGAGCCCTACCCTGATCATCAGCAGGATCGCCGTGTACGCGCCGAGTCCGACGAAGGCCGCCTGACCGAGCGACGGCTGGCCGGCGTAGCCGCCGATTAGGTTCCACGACATTCCGATTAAAGCCCAGACGACCACCAGCGCGATGACCCGCGCGAGGTAGCGATCGTCGACCTGAGAGATGGCGGCGATGAAGACCACGCAGAGTGCGATGGGCAGCGCCCAGTCGAGCACAACCGCGCGCCAGCCGACCCTGGCTGCGCCTGGCACTGCTGCCTTTTCGGCCACTACAGGTCCCAATTCAGACGCGCACGCGAAGCCCGAACAGCCCGCGCGGGCGCACAAGCAGGACGACGACGAACAGCAGGAACACGACCGCGTTCTGCAGCTGGAGGGGCACGAAGGCCGCTGACACCGACTGTACGACACCGACGAAGATCGCGCCGAGGACGGCTCCCGGGATGCTGCCCAGGCCGCCCAAGACGACGGCGACGAACATTATCAGCACGAAGTCTTGCCCGACGGTCGGCAGCACGGCATGAAAGGTGGCGATGAGAGTCCCGGCCAGGCCAGCGAGCCCGACGCCGATCCCGAATGCGATCGAGTGCATGCGGCGGACGCTGATCCCGACGTAGGTCGCCGCGCTCGCATCATCGGCTGTCGCGCGCAGCGCACGGCCAGTCCAGGTTCGACTAAGGAAAAGATAGAGTCCGAGCATGACCACCAGAGAGGCGACGCAAGCGAAGAGCCAGGACTCGTGGACGAATAGCGGTCCGACCGCTATCAGCGTGTTCGAGTAGGGCCTCAGCAGTGCGTGGGGCGTGACCCCGAATATTGCGATAGCGAGGTTCTGGAGAACCAGCGACAAGCCGAGAGTGAGCAGCAACTGTGCGTCCTGATCGCCGCGAGGAATGCGCTCAATGAGCCCAGTCGCGACGACAATGCCGAGCGCTAGGATCATTAGGCCAGCCGGTAGCGCGACCAGGTACGGATCGAGCCCCAGAACGGTGTAGCCAAAGTAGGCCGCGTACATGCCAAGCATCATGAACTCGCCCTGGGCGAAGTTGATGACGCGCATTATTCCGAAGATCATCGCGAGGCCTGCTGCTAGGAGAGCGTAGACCCCCCCCAGCAGCAGCCCATCGACGAGATACTGAAGGCCCACTCGCCTAGCTGATCCTCAGCTGGGCCACTTTAAATGCCCAATCGCTTGGTTCACTGGAGCGACGGTAACCGGCCGACCGTTCTGCCATTGCACGATAGCGACGCTTGCGCGGACATTGTCGCCATTCGCATCGAACTTGACCTCGCCACCTGGGATCTGGGCAGCGGGGCCGCTCGTGATGTCGATCGAAGCGAGAGCATCGCGCACCTTGGTAGGATCAGAAGACTTGGCTTTCTCGATCGCTTCTTTAATCGTCCAGATCTCAGCGTATACGGATGAGCTGTCCTGGATCATGAAGGTGTGGAACCGATCCTCAAATCGCTTCGAGAGGTTCTCCATGCCCTTCATGACGGCGCTGCCGGCAACGGCAGCGAGGCCCTCGGTTGCGTTGCCTAATGACTTGCCAACCTCGGGAGTCAGAAACTGACCGCCATTGCCCATGACTGGCTTACGTTCCCCCACCGAGTAGAGCGCCCGCTGCAGGCCGACGGTGTCGGCGAACGTGGTCGGCGAACCGAAAATGATGTCAGGGTTGGCGTTCTTGACTTGTAGTGCGAGCTGAGTGGGGTCCGCAAGTGGTGGCGTCCACACCTTGTCGAGAACGATTTTGACGCCGGCACCCGGCAGTTTCTGCCGAAGATTCTCAAAGTACGAGACGCTGGACGCTGTGTTATCGCCGGCCAACGCCGCGGTAGTGATGGTGTGATTGGATGCCTTCGCCGCCACCGTGAGAGCATCGAGCGCTGCCGGAATCTGTTTCGCTGCGGGGGCGTCAAGCCTGAACACATGCTTATACCCGCGACCGGTAATTTGGTCGGCGAAGGAGAATGTCAACCATGGCACTTTCTGGCGCTCCGCTATCTCGGTCGCAGCCAATGTGAAAGAGCTGAGCCAACAGCCATCGGCGGCAGTAATATCGCCGCCCTGCAACACGCGCTGAGTGGCGCTTGTCACGCTCTCGACGGTGCCACCAGCGTCCTGGATCACGAGTTGCACTTTTGAACCATTTAGGGCCTTGATGCCGCCCTGAGAGTTGATGTCGTCCCGGGCCAGTTCGGCGGCGTCCTGCATCAGCTTCCCATGCTCTGCGTATGGCCCGGAGAGGGGCACAACGAGGGCGATCTTGACGTCCTTGGTAGAGCCCGTACCGGCTCCGCCCCCACCTCCACAGGCGACCACGGCAAGCGCTGCCATCGCGAGCGCTATCCACCAGCGCCGATTCCAACCCGTCAAACGTGTACTCATTCTGAGCCTCCTGTCGGTCTTACGTGTTTCCAGTTCCGTTCCATAAGCCCATTGATCTGAGGTGCTCGAGAAGCAGGGTGCCGGCGCCCTTGATGTGCTCCTCTGTTCGACGGCGCACCTCCGCGCCATCACGACGGTTGAGAGCGTCAAGAATCGGGCCGTGATCCTGTGCTGAAGAGTTGAGCCAACCGGGAATCTGCTGGTAGTAGCGTCTCGGCACGTACCGTGTCGTCTCACGGAGAAACCGCCGGAGAGTCGTCGATTCTGGTGCCCGGTTGATCGTCCGATGGAAATGGAAGTTCTGCTCCTCCACCTCCTCAGCGTCGCCGCTCGCAACTCCGCGCTGAATGCGCCGATCGATTTCGCCAAGTCTCTCCATCTCGATCTCGGTTAGGAGCGGCGTCGCGCGCTCCGCGAGGATTCCGGCGATTGCGGCGTGCAGTTCGAAGAGGTCGCCGATGTCCGCGGCGGTAATCAACTTCACTCGAAACGCCTTGTGCCGCTCGCATTCAACAAAGCCCTCCTTCTCGAGGATCAGAATCGCTTCACGGATAGGAGTCGTGCTAACCGACAGTCGACCGGCCAAGTCCGCCAGGCGCAGGGGGGAGCCGGGCGGGAGCTGCCCGGCCATGATCAGGTCGCGCAGGTAGGCCGCGATCTCGGCACTCATCTTCCGACGGTTGAACCGGGGAGATGGCACCGGCGGTTGCACGCGCGTTGGCCCGATCGCCGGTATGCTGCGGGCTTCAGAGTTTGATTTCAGTGGCATTCTGATGCCTCTTTAACAGGCATCGCCAGCCGCCCTGGCAGATGCTCCGGGACCGAAGCCGCCAAGCCGACCATCACGACCGCCGCGCCGAGCGCTGGGTAGAAGGTCGCGGCCGGCTGGTGGAGTGCATCCCAGGCTGCTCCGCCAGCAAAGGCCCCCAGAAATGTCGCGAGGTAGCCGACGGTGAGAACCAAGCTCGACGCGGCACCCACTCTCTCGAGTGGTGCCAGTTGTGCGGGCAGTGTCAGGCAGATCGTGAAGATGACGCTTAGGGCGCCGGCGAGCACCGCCGACCACAGCAGCGGAAACGTCAGCGGCAACCAGATCACAGCGATTAGGGCAGCGATTGCTAGGATCGAGCAGCCGGTCGAGAGTACCCGGGGCGACGGAAGTCGTGACGTTAGGGCTCCATATAGCAGCGTGGCCAAGAACTGCGCGCAGGTGAAGACAGTGAACACCGCAGCCGCCCCCTCACGCCCGAGTCCGAGCGTCTGATAATAGGTCGGTAGCCATCCAGCGCTGAAAAAGACGACGCTCTGAAGTCCGAAGAGAATACCGATCCGCCATACGGCGCCATCGAGCCACCCACCACGCCAGTTGCCGGGCCTCACCCGTGTGCCCGGCATGCCTCGGGTCTGCCGCATCCAAAGCGTCAACGCGATTAGGATCGGTAGCGTCCACAAGATGAGGACTCCATGCCAGCTGCCGAAAAGCTGGGTGAGAATTGTGGACGAAAGGGCGGCGGCCAGAATCGCCCCAGCCATCAACCCGGAGGCGTAGATGGAGGTGCCCAGCCGGACCGCTGCCGGCCGCCACGTGCGCAGCGCGACCGCTATCGCCGGCTGCATGAACGCGACTGCCAGGTAGGCGACGACGCTGCCGACAAAGAGCGGCGCGACGGGACCGACCCCCCTGGCTGCGCCGGCGACTGCAAGGATCAGCAGGCAGGCGGCGACCACTGCTCGCGCGCCGAAGCGCTCGATCAGGACAGCCCCGGGAACAGCGCCCAGCCCCATGCACAGTCCGGGAAGGCTAATCAGCAGCCCCGCAGCCGAGTAGCTGAGCGAGAGGTCGTGGCGGAGGTCCGGGAGAAGCGGCGGGATCGTAAGGATCACGGTCCTCAGGTTGACCCCGACGAACCAAATCAGACCTAGGAACAGCAGTGCCTCCAAGCGAACCGACGTGGCGTGGGTCTCGGGCCGCGTGCTAGGTGCGGTCATGCTGAGCGCGGGAGACCAAGCACGTGCTCCGCTACGTACGCCAGCACGAGGTTGTTAGTCACGGGCGCCACCTGGAAGAGGCGGTTCTCCCTGAACTTCCGTTCGACGTCATACTCGACTGCGAGCCCGTAGCCTCCGTACACGTCCATGGCGATGTTCGCAGCGGTCCAAGACGCCTTGGACGCCATGAACTTGGCCATGTTGGCCTCTGCTCCGCACTTCTCGTTGTGATCGAAGATAGAGGCGGCGTGACGCCGGAGGTGGTCGGCCGCCTCGGTCAAAACGTGGGCCTCGGCGATCGGAAACTGTACGCCCTGGTTGCGTCCGATCGGCTTGCCGAAAACGACGCGATTCCGTGCGTAATCGACACTTCGCTCGATAAACCAGCGCGCATCGCCCACGCACTCCGCCGCCAGAAGGATTCGCTCTGCGTTGAGGCCGTCGAGAACCTGGTAGAAGCCGCGGCCGACCTCTCCGACCACCCCCTCGTCCGGAACGAATGCGTTGTCAAAGCGGACCTCGTTGGTCTCGTGATTGACCATCATCTCGATCGGTGTGACCTGGAGCTCGTCATCTCCTACAGTCCTGAGGTCGAGCAGGAAGAGCGTGAGGCCGTCCGTTCGACGCTGGAGCCCCTTCGGCCCCCGGGTGCGCGCTAATACGAGCATCAGATCCGAGTGCTGGACGCGCGAGATGAAGATCTTCCTTCCGGTGATTCGGTATCCCCCATCCACCTTCGTGGCCGCAGTCGTGATCGCGCTCGTATCCGACCCCGCGTCGGGCTCGGTGACGGCAAAGGCCTGAAGCCGCAGCCTACCCGCGGCTATCTCCGGCAGATAGCGGGCCTTTTGTTCCCGGGTCCCATGTCGGAGGACCGCGCCCATAACGTACATCTGAGCATGACATGCGGCCGAGTTGCCGCCGCACCGATTTATCTGCTCCAGCACCGCACAAGCCTCGTTGATGCCGAGGCCACCGCCCCCATACTCCTCGGGAATCAAGACGCTGAGCCACCCCTCCTTCGCCAGAGCGTTAACGAAATCCTCTGGATAGGCGCGACTGTTGTCGACCTGCCGCCAATAGGTGTTCCCAAAGCGGTTGCACACCTGCCTCACGGCATTCTTGATGTCGCCCTCAATCGCAAGTGCGTCCACAGTGCTCATGGAACCAGCACGATCCTTCCGGTCACGTCCGCGGCCGCCACCCTGCGGTGCGCCTCTGCAGCCTCCGCGAGCGGCAGGACTGCGTCAAGCACCGGCCGGATCCGCCCCGCCGTAGTCAGCTTGATGACCTCATCTAGCTCTTTGCGCGTCGACGAATTCGACCCGCGAAGTTGAGTGTTCCGAAGTAGCGGCCAAGCGGGATTGAACGAGATCCGCCGGTCGTTCAGCTGGCCGACGAACACGTACCGACCACCGAACGCCAGTGTTCGGAAGCAGGAGTCGAAGACGGGCTCACCGACATTGTCGCACACCACATCCACTCCCGCAGGCGCGAGTGACCGAATCAGGTCGTCGAACCTCCTCCCGCGCTCGAACACGACCACCTCATCAGCGCCCGCCGCCCGGATCGCGTCGGCCTTGGCTGCCGAACTCGTCAAGCCGATGACGAAGGCGCCGCAGACGCGACCGACCTGCACGCCATGGATGCCAAGGCCGCCTCCGGCGCCAGTGACGAGAACAGTTTCTCCGGCTCGCACCTGGCCAACGTCGCGAATCGCGTGAAGCTCAGTGCCCACTGCGCACGACAGCACGCACGCTTGCTCGGCCGAGATCGACGTGGGAACGACGGATAGGGCGTTCTCACGGAGTAGCGCATACCCGGCATAGCCGCCGGGGCCGTTGTGCCCGAAGAAGTGCTGATTCGGACAGATGCCCTCCTGTCCCGTCCGACAGAGATCGCATTGGCCGCACGTTTCGCGGTTCGTCGAGGTGACGCGATCGCCCACGCACATGCGCCCTACCTCGGGCCCGATTGCGACGACGTCCCCTGCAATCTCGTGGCCGGGGACCAGAGGCATGTTGACGAGGTGGCGGTAGATCCCCTCGCGGACCAGGAGATCATGATAGCAGACACCGCATGCCCGGACGCGGACCAAGAGCTGGTCGCGCTCGGGCGGGCGGGGATCCGGAAGGTCGCGCATCTCGAGCACTTCGGGGGGCCCAATGACGGGCTGGACGATCGCCTTCAATCGAGCGCCTCCAATAAACTCCACGCACGCGCGGGTTCGGAAGCCACCAACTCGGTGTCCTGACCCGGTCGTGGCGCGCGCGCGACAGCCGACGGCATCCCCTGGAACTCCCACGGCACGCCGGCCGAGACCAGTGTCCCGACGTCCTTCACCACGAGTTCACGGACATGCCCCGCCGCCCAGGTGTCGCGATGCGCGACAGTTTCGTGGTCGGCGTGGACTCGCGCGCACCGGACGCCAGCCCTCGAAAGCGCCGCCAGCCACCAGTCCACTGGGAGCCGCGCTAGCGTCTGCTGGATCTCGTCGAACAGCTCTTGGGCGCTGTCCAGTCGGCTGCGTTGGTCCGAGAACCGACGGTCCGCCATAAGGTCCGGTCGGTCAAGCGCCGAGCACAGTGCCGCGAACTCGTCATTGTTCTCGGCACCTAGCGCCAAGTCGCCATCAGCCGCCCGGAAGACACCGTCAGGCGCGCTGTGCCGGCCCCGGGCACCGAGCGGGCGGGGCGGAGGGCCGCCGGCGAAAAGTTCCGCGCACTGTGTCAGCGTCAGTGTGGTGGCCGCGCCGAGCATCGTCATCTCGATCCGCTGCGGCAGGCCCGTGCGGTCCCTATCGAGCAGGCCGGCCAGAACCGCGTCCACGATCAGCGCGGAGGTGTACAGATCGATGGCGGCGTAGTAGCGGACTCGCTCGCCCGTCGCGACGCCGTTGAGCGAGGCGAAGCCCGAGAACGCCTGCATGTGCGGATCGGTGCAAGCGAGCCCCGCCATCGGTCCGCGGCTCCCGAAACCACTCGACGAGCAGTAAACGACGCGCCGGTTGCGGGCGGTAACGGCGTCGAACCCGAAGCCGAGCCGCTCCATTGCACCAGCACGAAAGTTCTCGATGATGACGTCCGCGCCATCGATCAACGTCCAGGCCCGTTCACGGTCGGTGGGGTCCTTCAGATTGAGACGGGCCGAGTGCTTTGCCACATTGAGGCAGGCATATGTCGTCGTGAGGCCGCGCCACGTCGGCAGCACCTGAAGGATGAACTCGTTCGGCGCCTCGACCTTGAGCACACAGGCACCCATTTGTGCGAGCTGAGATGCGGCCCAGGGACCCACCCCACCGATGCCGAGGTCGAGCACCTTCAGGCCCGCCAGCGGAAGCCGGGTCATGCCGACGCTTCCTCGGAGAATACAACGTTTGTGTGCTCACCGAGCCCCGGCCCAGCGGCGAACGCGTGCTCGCCGATGGCTTGGTCACCTATCAACCAGGGCAGCCTCAGCACGGTCCCGGAATCCGTTGCTACCGCAGCGGCGAACAGTCGTGACTGCGGGTGGTGCATGACTTCCTCAGGGCGCAGGAAGGGAACCGACCAGCCGCCGTGCCTCCTAACAATCTCGGCGGCCTCTTCGCGGCCGTAATTGGCAAGTTCCGCCTCGTAGCGTGGACGCCACTGGTCGGCAAGGTCCTCCATCCCAACCGTCGCATACCACCCATCGCCCAGTTCCTCGACCAGATCCGACAGTCCTACCTCGCGGCAAAAGGCCCGCCACCCATCCCCGGCATCCGGTGGGAATTCGAGCGTCATGGCGCCATCGGCTGCCTGCCAGCCGGTGTCCGGCGGTCGGTACCGTCCGGTGACGTGATACCCGGTCCAGGCGTCAGGATCGTACCGAGCGGCCCAATGAATCGTCTTCTCGCACGAGAGGGAGCGCGCGAGGGAGACGTGAGCCCGCAGCGGCTCCCCCGCGAGCGGGCGCAGCAGCCCCGCAAGCGCGGCCTGAACAGCATGTGCAGCACAGGTGACTGAAGCGATGTCCGCGCCGATCCGAGAGGGTGGCTCGGCCGGCTCACCTACGTACGGCGTGAGGGCAAGTGCCGCCTGCGCCAGCGTCTCCGACGTTCCGGTGCCGCCCGGGACGGCCGCGCTGTCGATGACGACCACCGATCGTGGCCTCGGCGCCTGCCATGCGATCTCCGCTGCTGGTAGATCACCGTCCGCTAGCACTATGTGTGCCCGATCGCACAGCCGGCCGAACGCCGAGCAATCGGCGTCGCTTGTGAAGTCAACAACTGCCGACCGCTTCCCGGCGTTCAGAAGGTTGAAGACCGACCCGGTACCCCAGTAACGTGCGGGGTCGCCACTGGGCGGCTCGACCTTGATTACAGCCGCGCCCAGCATCTGCAGATGCCAGGCAGCCATCGGTCCCGCGATCCGGGTGGACGCATCGACCACTAGGCGCCCGTCAAGCGAGCCCATGTCAATCCTGAATTAGGCCCTGATCGCGGACCGCGGTCATTGCGTCGTGCGCAATCTCGATCGTCTGATCCAGCTGCAGGGCTGTGTGTGCGGTCGACACGTACATCTTGGCCGCCGGATGGACGAAGACGCCCCGACGCACCAGTTCAAGGCCGAACTGCTGAGCCGCTCGTCGATTCGTAGCTGAGTAGGTCCGATAGTCGCTAACCTCCGCGGTATCGAAAACCGGCTCCGGGAAAGCCGGGGGCCCCATCATTTGGAGAGGGAGGGAAAGCCGCTGGGCGGTGTCCCTCAATCCGTCCGCGAGCGCCGTGCCGATCTGCTCAAGCCACTTAGGCCCATCCAACTCGGTCAGCACCTTCAGCGTTGCGAGCCCAGCGGCGGCCGCCAGCGGGTTGCCGTTCAGTGTCCCACTCAGATAGACGGCGCGGCCGGTTGAAGCCAGTGGCGAGCTCAGCTCGACGACGTCTCGGCGACCGGCTACAACAGCCAGCGGCAGCCCGCCGCCGACGATCTTCCCAAGCGAACACAGGTCCGGAGTCACGTTGTAGAGCTGCTGGGCGCCTCCCAGTGCGACACGAAATCCGGTTACTACCTCGTCAAACACAAGCAGCGCCCCACATTCATCGCACAACTCTCGAAGACCGTCGAGGAACCCCGGACGCGGCAGCAGTGCCCGTTGGATCGGCTCGACGATGATTGCGGCCAGCTCGCTGCCATGTCTCGCTACCACCTGTCGTGTGACACCGAGATTGTTGAATGGGGCCATCAGGACGGTACCGGTCACGGCCTGCGGGATTCCGGCCGAGTCCGGGGTGGCGCCAGGGTACTCCGGCAGCCCGGATGCCTTCAATCCGTGAAGCGCGTAGTCGTGGTGGCCGTGGTACGCGCCCTCGAACTTCAGCACCTTGTCCCGCCCGGTGAACGCTCGCGCTAGGCGCAGGCAGTAGAAGGTCGCCTCAGCACCGTCGCCGACGAACTTGACGGCCTCAGCACACGGGATCAGCCGATGCACCTCCGCCGCCAGTTCGATCGCGGGTTCGTTCATCGCGTAGAACGAGGTTCCGCGCGAGACTTGATCGCGCACTGCCTCAACCACCTTCGGATGGGCGTGGCCCAGCACCATCGGCCCTGAGGCGAGGACATAGTCGAGAAACACCCGCCCGTCAGTACTCCAGACGGTTGAGCCCTCACCCCTTGCCACAACGAACGCGAGCTCGTCGGGCAGCTTGAACGTCCCGAAGCACGCACCCGGGATCAATGAGTTGACGTAATCGAACTCTGCCATCATGCTCGTTCCTTCCTAGGCACCGCCACCCAACCACCCTCGGCGCGCTCAGGCTCCTCGCGCACCTCGACGTCGTAGAGTGCGCAAGCCGCTGTGGGCGAGACGTATTCGTCGTCCAGATCGGCCTGAATTCTGTCCACAGGGCGCTCTAATGGAGAGCCGTAGCCGCCGCCACCCGCAGCCCGGAAGTGGATAACCGTACCCTTCGGCAAGTGCATCGGGGCGGTCTTCGACTTGAAATTTTGCCTCGTGCCGTCGGCCAACTCCGCCCAGAACTCGGCGGTCGGCGCAGCCAGCCCGCCGAATAGGCCATACGGCGAGAACTTCGCGCGCTCGGCGGTGATCGTCATGGTCGAGTCGTGCTCCAAGCGCAGAACGCGGGTGATGCCGGTCCCGCCTCTCGTCCGACCGGCACCACCGCCGTCGGTCGATACCGAATATTGAAGGACCGTGATCGGGAAGGCTCCTTCGAGTGCCTCGTTTGGTGTGTTGCCCGTGTTTCCAACGTTCACACGGCGAGCGTTGACACCGTCGCCGTCAACGTTGGCGCCCTGGCCTGATCCGTGCGTTTCAACCATCACGACTTCGCGATCGCGGCCATCGTCCTGACGGATTCGGGTCCCCAGCGACAGGACAGCTGAGCTCCCACTGCCGGCTGCACAAACCTTCGTTGGCAGGGCCTCTGCGAGGGCACCAACGATCACATCGGTTATCCGCGATGCCGTCTCATGGTTCCCCGCTACCACTGGAGCGGGCGGGAGGGGGTTGACGACACTCCCTGGCGGGGCGAGCACGCGGATCGGCCGGTAGGACCCCGTGTTGGCCGGGTTTTCAGGGTCGGTCAGACACTTGATCGCGTAGCAGGTCGCCGAAAGCGTTACCGCGAGCGGCGCGTTCATCCCCCCGCGCACCTGTGGCGAGGCACCGGAGAAGTCCACCTCGATCTCCTCGCCGCGGACAGTGACCGTTGCTGCGATCTTGATCGGATCGTCGCTAACGGCGTCGTCGTCGCACCAGTCCTCGAAGTAGTACTCGCCGTTGGGAATTTCCGCTATGGCGGCGCGGGTCAGATGCTCGGAGGCATCGAGTACCTCCTGCATGCCGCGCTCGACGATGTCCGCGCCGTATTTCTCGCAGAAGGCGATCACGCGCCGCTCGGCGGCTATGCATCCTGCATACTGGGAGCGCAGATCACCCAAGCGCTCGCGAGAATTGCGGGTGTTGCAACCCAGGATGTCGACGATATCTTGGTTGAGCACGCCCTCCTCATAAATCCGCACCGGCGGGATTCGCAGGCCCTCCGCGTAGATGTCCGGCATCGCCGCCGAGTAGCTGCCGGGACCGCCGCCACCAACGTCAACGTAATGCCCGCGAACCGCAGTGTAGGCCACAATTCGGCCATCGAAAAAGACGGGCTTCGCCATGATGAAGTCCGGCAGGTGGTTGTTCCCCTGATAGGGGTCGTTCTGATATAGGACGTCCCCCGGTCGCAACCTGTGCGGGGGAATCCGGGACAGGCAGCCGCTGAGTGAGTGCGGCATTGAGGCAAGGTGAACAGGGATGTCTCCAATGCCCTGAACGACGAGCTCAGCGCCACTTGTCAGGAGGCCGCAGGACAGGTCTCCCGCTTCCTTCCATAGGTTGGAGTAAGCGGTGCGCAGGACGACCGCCTTCATCTCGGCGACGCTGTTTATCAGCCCTGCACGGAGGACGGCGAGTGTGATCGGGTCGAGGGTGCGAGCCGTACTCATGCCGACAACCACAGGCTGTACCACGCGTCACATCCAGCGCGCTTGCCTGGGGTTACCAGCAGAGTCGAGTCGTCCTGCTCTACGACCGCCGGTCCCTCGATCTCTGAACCAGGCCGGAGATCGCCTCGTCGGTAAACTGGAACCTTCAGGCGGTCCGATTCGGAGGGCCCGAACGCCACTGAACGCCAACCGGCGGGATCGGCCCGTTCCTCAGCCATCAGCGGCGTAGGAGTCGCAAGCCGCTCACCGTGAAGTCGGCCGACCGCTCGAAGCCTTACATTTACTACCTCCACCGGCTCGTCCGGCACCTGGAACCCATACAGCCTGTCGTGCAACTGGTGGAAGCCCGCGACCGCCGCCGAGAGCCAACCAGATCCGCGCTTAGTCACCGGCACCGCGACGCTAGACTGCTCCCCGACATAGCGCATGTCGAGACCGCGAAAGAGCTGCCGTTGCTGGACTCCGATCTCCTCACTCTCCAACTGATCATTGGCAGTTGACTCCTGCTGCTTGAAGATCTGCTCAACACGTTGCCTGAGCCCCTCTTCTACAGGGCTAAGGTGCGTCACAACGTAGTCGTGGGTAACGTCGGTGACGACCATGCCGAGCGCGGAGTGGCAGCCGGGCACGGCCGGGACAAGAACCGTTGGGATGTCAATCTCCTCGGCGATGTCGAGTGCGTGCATCGGGCCAGCGCCGCCAAACGCGATGAGTGTAAAATCGCGTGGGTCGAAGCCCTGGCCCACAGAGACGGCGTGGACTGCGCCCGCCATGGCCGCGTTGACGATCCGGCGGATGCCCCATGCCGCCTCCTGCCCGCGGACACCAAGCCGATGACCCAGGCGTTCGCATGCGCGGTGAGCAAGGGAGAGTTTCAGGGATACCTCGCCACCCAGGCGCTGGTCCTCACCAAGCACACCAAGGACGAGATTCGCGTCGGTCACGGTCGGCTCCTCGCCGCCCCTCCCATAGCACGCGGGACCAGGGTGCGCGCCTGCGCTATGAGGACCGACCCGGAACTGGCCAGCACGGTCGACCCAGCCAATGCTCCCCCCGCCGGCCCCGATCGTTAAGATATCCACAGACGGAATCGTGACGGGCATCTCCAGCACCTTGCGCTCCTGTGTCATCCGCACCTCATTGGAAGCCAGCACGCAGACGTCGAAGCTGGTTCCGCCCATATCGATCGTGATCGCATCCCGAACACCGGCCTGTTCCGCCAGATGCCGGCCTGCCACGACGCCTCCGCTGGGGCCTGAAAGGAGCAGCGTCACCGGGGCCTGTGCTGCCCGATCCACCGAGGCAACCCCGCCGTTCGACTGCATGATCCAGAGCCTCGTGTTCTGGTTCCAGCGACTCACGGCTGCGTCAAGCTGGCGTAGGTAGCCGCTGACTACGGGCGCCAAGTACGCATTGAGCGCCGTCGTGCTCGACCGCTCATACTCACGGAATTCAGGCAAGACGTCTGAGGACAACGACACGTTGACGCTTGGCAACTGCTCGGCGAGAATGTCGCGCGTTCTGCGCTCGTGATCGGGATTGAGGTAGGAGTACAAGAAGCAGATCGCGAGGCTCTCAATTCCGCGCGCCCTTATGATCTCAGCCGCTCGACGAACCGAGGCCACATTCAGGGGCCGTACCACTGCACCGGTGTGGTCGATCCGCTCGTCGATCTCAATACGGTCACGCCGCCGGACCAGCGGAGGGGGGGGATCCGCACGAAGATCGTAGATCTGATCCGGCGGTCGCATCAAGCGTGCTATCTCGAGCACGTCCCGAAAGCCCACAGTACAGAGGACGGCAACTCGCGGACCTGTGCGTTCCAAGCTCGCATTGGTCGCAACCGTCGTTCCGTGGACGAGATAGCGTACATGCTCGACATCCATGTCGGCTGTCAGCTTGCCCACGGCGTTGATGACGGCGCGAGATGGATCGTGGCGATCGGATGAGACCTTCGTCGAACCGACCACTCCCGTCTCGTCATCCCAGAGCACGCCGTCTGTAAAGGTGCCACCGGTGTCGATACCGATTCGCCTCACACCGATACCCGCTCGGGAATCTCGCTTGCTGTCGCGATCGCGTGCTCCACGTAGGCCCCGCGGATAGCGGTTGTGACCGGACCAGGAACCGGCGCTGGCAGTGCCTCACCGTCGATGCTGGCGAGTGCCGCCACACCCTCGAGTGACGACGTGATGAAGAGTTCATCGGCGCACCGCAGGTCGTAAGCCGTGAGGTTGGTCTCGACACAGGTCAGACCGAGCGACTGGGCAACGTCAAGAACGTGACGCCTTGTGATGCCACCCAGTGCCGAACTCTCCATCGGCGTCAGCACTCGTCCCTCACGAACCGCAAAGATGTTCATCGCGTGTCCCTCCGCAATAAAGTTCTGCGGGTCGCGGACGATCGCAATGTCGGCACCTCGGTCACTAGCTTCAAGAAAGGCGAGGATGTAGGTCAGGTAGTTGTTGGTCTTGATTCGCGGATCAAGGGCGGCCGGTCCTGGGCGGATGTAGCTGCTCATCGCTGCGGTCAGCACCTCGATCTCGCCGCGGAAGGAGATGCGGCGGGGACCGACCTGAGGGATGATGACCAGGGTTGCGGCGCCGAGCCGATTCGAATACTTCAGGCCAAGCGGACCCTGGCCGCGGCTGACCAGAGGCCGCAGGTATGCGGACTCAACCTCGCGCATGCCGTTGCGCGCGGCAGTTTCAACGATCAAATCAAAGAGTTCCCCAGGAGTCACCGGCATTTGGATACGCAGCATCCGCGCGCTCCGGAACAGACGATCCACGTGATCTTGAAGATGGACGACGCGGCCCTCCACGACCCCGACTCCCTCGAAGCAGCCGTCTCCGTATAGGAAGCTGTGGTCGGTGAGGGGTACGACCGCGTCCGCGTCCTCGACGAACCGGCCGCCTAAGTAGAACCACATGGCTATGCGATCACCCCCTGCGAACGCAACGAGTCCTGGCGCTCGCCATCTATCGCCAATTCAGCCAGCAACTCTCCCGTGTGTTCACCAAGGCGCGGCACGCGGCGTGCCGGCGGTTCGTAATCACCCATCAGGACCGGCAGCCTAGGGTGCCGCTTGGGCCCGGTCACTGGATCGTCAATCGGCACAAGTACGCCCCTGGCCGCGACCTGAGGACAGTCGTGAACCTCGGCGATCGTCTGCACCATGCCCGCCGGCTGCCCTGCCGAGATGAGGGCCTCACACGCCTCCCGCCGCGTCTTGTCCGATGCCCACTCCTCGAGTGCAGGGACGATCACCTCGTGCATGCGCTCAGAGCGTGCAAGGACGCTCCCAAGATCCTCACGCTGACCAAGATCCGGTCGTGCGATCGCGGCGCAGCAACGTCGCCACATCTCGTCGGTGGGAATGATCAGCGAAACGTACTCGCCATCCCCGCAACGGAACATGCCGACAGGGGTGAACGCATCAAGACCCCGGACCTGTGTTCGGCCCGTCCATTCCTGGATCATCAATGGGCGTTCGAGGAAGGCGACCGTTACGTCATACATTGCGGCGTCGAGCAGCTGGCCGCGTTTCGTTCGCTCGCGCTGATGGAGCGCAAGCAGGACGCCGAGCGCAGCATAGGTGCCGGTCATGAGATCGGTCGTTCCGGCGGGCGCAAGCATCGGCGGTCCGTCGCGTTCACCAATTAACGATGCCAGGCCGGACATTGCCTGGATCACCGGGTCGAAAGCGGGCCAATTGGAATACGGGCCCCGCTTATCCGATCGTCTGCCGAAACCGCTGATCGCGCAATAGATAAGCCGTGGGTTCCTCGCCGCGAGTACCTGATAGCCGAGCCCACATCGCTCCATCGTCCCCGGCCGCATGTTCTCCACGACGATGTCGGCGGTGTCCACGAGATCGAGAAACAGGTCATGCCCGTCCGGCTGCGTGAAGTCGATGGCTACGCTCTTCTTGTTCCGGTTGTATGAGACGAAGCCGCCGGATACTCCTTCGCCTTCGCGGTGGATCATGGGGTCATAGCTGCGGCGGGGGTCGCCGACGCCGGGACGCTCGACCTTGATAACCTCGGCACCGGCATCGGCAAGTATCTGCGTGCACCAAGGACCGGAGATGAAGTGCTCTACACCGAGAACACGGACGCCGGAGAGCGGCGCTGTGTCACTCAATTCTTCATTACGACGACACTAACCGAGGCGCCATCAGTCCCAGGAACCGTGCCGCCCTTGCAGTAGGCCAGCCCAACCTGGGCGCCGTCGACCTGACGCTGGCCAGCCTGCGATGTGAGTTGCCACGTCAATTCGCAGACCTGAGCTACTCCCGTCGCGCCTACGGGGTGACCGCGTGACAGGAGCCCACCGCTCGGATTGACCGGCAGTTCGCCCCCAATCCAAGTCCGCCCCTCTTCGACCCAGCGCCCGCCCTGGCCTGCCGGTATGAGTCCGAGGCCCTCGAGCCGGACGATCTCGGCGATCGTAAAGCAGTCATGCATCTCGACCACGTCGACGTCGGAAGGGTCGATCGCGGCCATCCCATACGCCTGCTCTCCGGCTCGGCGCGAGATGTCCTCCGCGTTGATGTCACCCGCACCAACTCGCAGTCGGCCACTGACCAGGGCGCAGCCGCTGACGCGAGGGCGCCGACCCATAATGCCCAGTTTTCGCAGCCCGGACCGGCTGGCGACGACCACCGCCGCCGCGCCGTCCCCGATGGGGCTGCAATCGAGCAAGCCCAGCGGCTCGCAGATCGGACGAGCCCCGAGAACCTGCTCAAGAGAGACCGGCTCCTGGTACTGAGCGTAGGGATTGTACTTCGCGTGGCGATGATTCTTCACGGAAACCATTGCGATTTGCTCACGAGTCGCGTCGTGGTCGAGGATGTAGCGCCGGGCGCTCATCGCGTGACCTGCGGTCATCACGTACCCCACGGCTGCATCCAGGTCGTTGGGATCGGGCGTCAGACCACCCTTGACCCGGTCCGACATCTTCTCCATCCCGACCACCAGCGCAATTTCGAACATTCCCGCTCCGATGGCCGTCCACGCCTCACGGAGCGCGGTCGCCCCGCTCGCGCAGTAGTTCTCGTGATTGCTCACCGGGATGCCCCCGACGCCCAGACGTACAGCCACGCGCTGCCCGGCAACCGGGCCACCGAAAACGTGTCCGAAGTAGACAGCCTCGATCTGGTCCGGGCGAACTCCTGAATCGGCCAGCGCCCGGCGTGCAGCGTCCTCGGCAAGGTCTTCAAGCAACAAGTCCTTGTACTTTCCGAAACGCACCATCCCGGCACCCGCTACGTAGCTTGCTCGCATCAGCTCAGCTCCTCCTTGAAGCTACACGCGGTTGCACCCGAAAGCGGAAGCCAACCGTTTCCGCACCCTCCGGACCATGCCCGAATGGCGTTAGCTCGAGATCACACTCCATGCCGATCTCATAGTCGTCGGGCTGAGCTCCCGTCAATTGACACATCACCCTGACCTGCTCGCGAAGGTCGACGTAGGCGAGGACGTATGGAACCGCGACACCGGGAGGAGCTTGGCGAACGACAGTGAAGCTGTACACCGTGCCTCGGGTGCTCAACTCCACCTCGTCCAGGCCGTCGCCTCTGCCACATGCCGGACAGAAGCGCTGCGGTGGAAAAGTCGTGTTGCCGCAACTCTGACAC
This sequence comes from Candidatus Aeolococcus gillhamiae, assembly GCF_016464765.1. Taxonomy (NCBI): domain Bacteria; kingdom Bacillati; phylum Candidatus Dormiibacterota; class Candidatus Dormibacteria; order Candidatus Aeolococcales; family Candidatus Aeolococcaceae; genus Candidatus Aeolococcus; species Candidatus Aeolococcus gillhamiae. The sequence continues at coordinate 26,269 of NZ_JAEKNS010000061.1, forward strand.
TGTGAACCGAGCAGTCGAGGCGGATCGAGGTTGATCATGCCCTCGCGCCACGGCCGCCGACTCATCTGCTGCGCACCTTCGTTGGTTCCAGATGGGCGAGCAGTGCCCTAACCCCGCCGTCAGGCAATATCTCAGCCGCCTCCATGATTGCTTCACCGCGCTCTTGCCCGGCCATCGTTGCGACCTTTTGCTCCAGCTCAGCCCGGCTCAGCGGGTTGCCTGGATAACCCTTGGCGTCGCCGGCCTCTCTGCGCAGGCGGTGCCCACCATGTAGCTCAAGCTCGACCCAGCCGCCCCAATGTTGGGGATAATCGGCATCGAGATGAACGTCTGGAACCAGATCGACCCGTTCGGCAAGCTTTGCGACTTCAGGGTCGCGCAGGTCGGCGACCAGATCGACCGGGGTCAGTCGGCCGCGCGAGAGGACTACCGCCACGCAAAAGGGTAGGCTGAACTGAGCGTCGGTGACGCTGGCGGGGTGCAACTTCGCTGCTCGCGGCTCGCCGATAATAGGCATACCGGTGGAGACAACCCCGACTCGGATGCGATCGACTTGCTCGCGGCGAAGGCCGCCCCGAACCAGCTCCAGCACCAAGCCCGCTGCCGGCTGAATGTAACCGCAGCACGCGAGGGGCTTGAATCCAGTCTGCCCAATTCGCAAAGGTTCACAACCGAGCCCATCCACCAGCCGTTCGGGATCGGCCTGAGGTGCATAAGCTTGATAGAAGCCGTGGCGCCCGCTGAAGACTGTTGACGGGCCGGGGACACCGGTGTCATTGAGAATCGCGGCCATCACGCCGTATGCTGCTGCGTTTCCTACCTGAACCGGTTTCGTCGGTGCACCGTCGTTCAGGTAACTCAGAGTGCCGCTGGCGCCTGTCGCGGCGAAACCCAACGCCCGCCGAAGCGTGGGCGCATCAGCGCCCCTAAGAAGGGCCGCCGCGCAAGCGGCTGCGAAGATGCCGCAGGTCGCGGTGGGGTGGAACCCGTCCGCGTAATGACGCGCCGGATCGACTGCTTCGCCGAGCCGAATTATCAACTCATAACCGGCGACGATCGCGGCCAAGGTTTGTTTGCCATCGGCACCGGAATGCTCGGCCGCCGCCAGTGCTGCGGGGATCACTACAGATCCGGGGTGGAGGGAAGCGGTCGGCACAAGATCGTCCATCTCGATCACGTGGCTCGCAATGGAATTCTGCCGGGCGGCCTCCGAGGCTGTGGATCGGAGCGGCGTCCCGATTATAGTGGCCCCGCCCTCGACCCATGGCGACAGCCGGCGGCAAGCCGCGGCCGTACTGTGATCGACACCACCCAACACGCAGCCAAGATGGTCGGCGACGAGTCGGAGCGCATGCTGCTGTAGGGCAGGGTCGACGTCGCTCCACCGAAAGTCGACCGCCCACTCACAGAACTTGCGGTCAGGGTCGCCCGCGTTCACTAAGGGGTAGTATACTCCGTCACAGCGCAGAATATCTGTGATATTACGCTCCCTGAAATCGATCAGGGTCTCGGCCCGTGTTATGGATGGATCGGTGCCAAGACAAGATCGGCATCCGCTGCTCGACAACATGTCGAGAGCGTCAGGAGGACTGCCGCAGTGGCGACCTACTGCCAGCTCAAGCGTCGGACATTGCCGCACGCCTTGAGTCAGTTCGGCTGGACCAGACCCACCAGTACCCCCTGCATTGAAGCGGGGTGGAGGAACACCCGGAAGCCGTCGCTGTCCTGCGACGGACGACGATTGACTAGGCGCAGGTTGTTGCGATCGGCTACGTCAATCGCGGCCCTTAAGTCCCTGACCGTGAGGCAAAGGTGGTGAAGGCCTGGCCCGCGCCTTTCCAGGTACCGAGAGATGGCGCCGGAACTGCCTTGCGCCTCAAGCAGCTCGAGCCGCTGGTCGCCAGCGGCGACGATGTTCGACCACGCGCTTTGGGCAGGCAGCTGTTCTCTTGTGCGAAGGTCAAAGCCGAACGCATGAAGCACGGCGAACATCGACGCCACATCTGCGACTGCGATCCCGACGTGCGCGGAACCTGTAACCAATGCATCATTCGCCACGATTGTCATCTCCTTCCACCAGCTGCCTGAGGAGCGGCTTCTGAATCTTTCCGGCCGGGGTCTTCGGGAACGAATCCATCACCACCACGCGCTCAGGCCAGAATTGAGTGGTCACGCGGCGGTCTGCCAGGAAGGAGGTAACGTCGCCGAGCCCGAGAGCACCACCATCCCGTAGGCGAACACACGCGACGGCACGTTCGCCAAGCCGAGAATCCGTCACTGGGATCAGCGCCACCTCCACTATCCGGGGATGCTCACCAAGCACTTCTTCGATCTCGCGGACCGGCAGCTTCTCGGCGCCACGGATGATGACGTCCTTAATGCGGCCGGTCAAACAGAGATAGCCGTCGGCGTCGACCCGACCCAGATCGCCAGTATGGAACCAGTCACCGGTGAAGTACTCGTCCGTTAACTCGGGACCTTGCAGATAGCCGGCGAACATGAAGGCCCCACGCACGTGAACGTGGCCCTCTATCCCTGCTGGTAGCACCCGGTCATCTTCGGCGACGATACGGATCGACATCTCCGGTTGCGGATTCCCATCGGTTTCGATGAGCTTGTCTCGTGGCGACTCGTTGTCGGTGGACGTCGCGTGACCGATTTCAGTCATGCCGAAGACCCTGCAGAGCGCCTGTGGAATTACATCAAGTGCGGACCTCGCGAGGTGCCGTGGAAGGTCCGCGCCCGAGCAGATGTATACACGGAGTGACGACAGCGCCTCCCGGGTGGCGCTCTGCGACCCTAGCATGTCGAAAAGGTGGGTCGGCGACCCGAGGCTATACGTGACACGATGCGACCGGACCAGCTCGACCATGAGGTCGGCGTCCCAGAAGTCCTGCATCACCAACCGTCCACCTGCCTCAAGCGCCAACCTGACACCGTAGAAGTAGCCGGCATTGTGTCCGACAGGGCTCGCGACGTGGAAAACGTCATGGGAGTCGAAGCCCTGGCGACGAACCGTCGAACGGACTGCGCAGACAGCGCTGTTGTGGCTGTGAAGGACCCCTTTGGGCTGCCCCGTAGTGCCAGACGTGAAGGCGAGTTCGCAAATCTCGGTGCCACCTCGCGGGCTGATCTTGTCGCGCTCCCACCTCGACCCAAGCTCGAGCAGCTCGTCCCACCAGACCGTACCCGACATCCTTGTGCCACCCACAACCACGATGTGCTTGAGGTCCGGTAGGTCCCGCAAGAGCTGCACAGCGCGTTCAGCGTGCGGCCAGCCGCGGAAGTTTGCCGGAACGACGAGGACACGTGCTCGCCCGACCTGGAGCATCTGCCGTAGCTCCCGTTCACGAAGGATGGTCGCGAGCGGATTCACGACGGCGCCGATTCGCTCGATCCCAAGGAATGTTGGGACAAACTCTCGCCAGTTCGGTAGCTGGACGGCGACGACATCCTGGCTACGAACGCCGAGCTCCCGTAGCCCATGCGCGACCCGCGTGCTGAGCCGCACAATATCCTCATATGAGTAAGATCCGGAGGCATCGTAGACGGCGCGCGCAGCAGGAGTACGGGTGGCGTGCCCGGCCACACTCTCGAAAAGTGTTCGACCCGTCCATGCACCGCTGGCTTCGTGCTTACGGATTCGTTCTGCCGTCAGCCGTGTCTCGAACATTTTATTAGCTACTCGTAGCGATCGGCGATCTGATTCACCGTAGGTAGCCCGTCCTGCAGCCCCTGGATGCACTTGTCATCGTGCCCAGGCAGAATCTGCATATCATATTGTTCGGCCATCCGCCGTATTTTCTGCGCGGACCTCGCCCACAACTCCTGATTCTGATTGAGAATGCTACCAACAAACGGCTTGCGATACGTATCGGCTAGATAGATCGCATCCGATGCCATCAGCACCCAGCCTTGGCGCTCGAGCCTCACCGCCACTCCCACCGTACCCCACGTGTGCCCAGGGATGCTGACCACCCAAACTCCCTTCATCACCTCAACGTCGCCGTAGACGGTCGTCGCCCGATCGGGGACCAGAAACCCCCAGTTAGCCCGCACGAAGCCCTGCTGGCTGGTGACGCCCCACAAGGTGACGTCATCATCACGGACAAGCGAGCCCTTCACGGTAACTGCGCCTCGCAGCTCGTCCTCATGGACGAGAATCTTCGAGCCCGCGTCCTTGAAGATCGGCGCGTTGCCGGCGTGGTCCGTGTGAAGGTGGCTCAGAACGACCCAGTCAAAGTTCTCGGGACTCCAGCCCTTCTGCTCCAGTCGCTGCACGAAGCTGCCGTCGGATCCGGAATCGTAGGCCATTGCACCGGCGTAAAATCCCTTCTTCCACTGTTTCTGAAACCCGGAGGAGACGCCCGTGTCCACGATCATTCGACCTTCGGGGTGCTCAATCACGTATGCGTATATCGGGTGGGTGAGCAATCTTCGATGGTTCTGGGTTCGCACGGCTGTAAGCATCTCGTCCGGGCTACCCGTAACGGCCAGTTCATAATCGAGTGTGGTGTGGCCGCACTCCAAGACCGTGATGCTGATGCTCATCGTTACTCCTTACGCAAGCGAGCGGGATGGCGGCTGCCGAATGACAAGTATCAACCGGGGCAACTGGCCGGTCCAAGACCCGACGAGAGCGACCGAAGCCAGGCGGCCTGAAGGCGGATACCATCGCGGATCGTAGTCCGCGGCCACCAGCCGGCTGCGCGATCGAGTCGCCCGACATCCATGCGTGGCCTCGAGTCTCGCCGCCCGATCCGGTCGGGTGCTTGCCTAACGACTGCCCCCGGGAACTGATTGAGAACCAGTCGAAGGATCGTTGACAGGCGTACAGACACCCCCGTGGACACATTGAATGTGCGGGCGCGGGGCCGGCGTAACAGTGCGAGACGGGCCACCGCCTCTGCGATGTCATTCGCATGTGTGTAATCGCGGGTGCGGCGGAGGTCAGAGGCCTCGATGACTCTACCCTCATGCGCCGCCAGGCACCAATCGTGGACATGCGACATGGCGATCCGGGCCCCGCTCGGCCGCTCCATTGGCCCGTACACATAGGTCGGTCTGGCCACTATCAAATCTAACCCGGTTCGCTCAGCAAGGCGCACTGCGACCCGCTCGCTGGCCGATTTTGTGATGCCGTACAGGGAGACTGGCGCATGCGGATCATCCTCGTTCAAGCGGGCAACCCCACAGCCCGCCCCGTAGACGCTGCCGGAGCTCACGTGGACGATGCGTCGAGGGCGGACGTGGGCCGCCCAGCGCATGACCTCCACGGTGCCGCCAACGTTTACTGCCACCGCCTCCGTTGCCCGCTCGACCTCCTCGTCGGTTCCAAGTGGCGTCAACGCCGCCGCGTGAATAAGCAGGTCGGGCCGACCAGCGCCAGCATGCCAGCCCGAGTCGCAAATGTCGCCCATCAGCGGAAGGACGCGTTCCACCGCCAGGTCGAGAAACCGCCGAGCCAGCCTAGTCGGTTCTGACCGGTCAACTGCAACGACGTCGAATCCCTCGTATGCGAGTCGGCGACAGATCGCCAGGCCTACGAAGCCAAAGCCCCCGGTGACGACAGCCAACATGTCGTTCAGAAACCCCGGGAATACTCCTCGGCATCAACTGATCCGTCCCATTCCGTGCCGCCGAGCGAGGCGGCGACGTGTTGGAACGTTGAATCTGGCGCCGCCCCGTGCCAGTGCCGTTCACCAGGGGAGGCCCAGACAACGTCACCAGGGCGCAGGGTGGCATGCGCGCCGTCGTCGTTGGCCACCCTACCCTCACCCGCTGTCACCATCAATAATTGGCCATTCGCGTGGCTATGCCAGTGCGTTCTGCCGCCAGGCTCGAAGAACACTGAAATAATGCGAGCGGCGCCCCCCTCACTCTCGAGCATCATCTGCTGCCATGCCGCGCCGGTGAAGGTGTCCGTCTTGCGCGAAGCTGGCCGGTCGTGTTCACATCCATCAGTCACTCGCATGCGCGAGAGTCTACATGCCCGGCAAGCTCAATCGCCTTCAGGCGCTGAACGGCGCCCCCCGTAAAGCTGGCGAAGCCGACCCTGGCAATCGAGCACGGCCGCAGCCATGCCATACGCGAGCTGTCGGTCCGAACTTTTGACATATCCGTTCCGAAAGTGACGTTTTTCTGGATTGAGGCTAAGGGCGTTCAGCTGCGGGGCTGGCAGAGCAACTCGGAGTGCGGGTGCTCAGACCGCCGCATCTCGCTCCAGCTCCGCAATCGCGTCGCGGCCCAGTCCCAGCTCGGTGAGTATCGCCCTGGTCTGGTCGCCAAGCCCCGGCACAGGCTTCATAGCCACGTCCGCGCCTTCCATGATCACCGGCGGCAGTAGGCTCCGTAGTGTGCCGACGGGTGATCCGACCTCACGCCAGCGCCCCCGCGACTCCAGCTGAGGGTGCTGAAGGAACTCCCGCACGTCGTTTAGCCTTGCAGTGGCGATCTGAGCCGTCTCTAGCCGGTCCATGATTGCGCTCGCGGTCATCTGACGGAAGGAAGCGACGATTGCGGCGTCGAGGTCGTCTCGGTTGGCCACTCGCGCATGGTTGGATGCGAAGCGCGCATCGTTTGCCAGCTCGCTCCGGTCCAAGACAGACTCGCAGAAGTGCCTCCACTCCCTTTCGTTCTGAATGCCTATGAAAACGGTCTTCTCGTCAGCCGTCGGGAAGGGGCCGTAGGGGGCAATTGTGGCGTGGTTGGCACCCGTCCGAGGCGGTTGCCTACCGCTGTAGGCGGTGAAGTAGGCGGGATAGCCCATCCATTCGGCCAGGGCGTCGAACATGGAAACCTTCAGGCTTGCGCCCCGGCCCGTCCGCTCCCGCTGATACAGAGCTGTCAGGATGCCGGTGTAGGCGTACATGCCAGCGGCGATGTCGGCAATTGAGATGCCGACTTTGGACGGTACCTCGGAGGTGCCAGTAATTGAGACCAGGCCGGTTTCGCACTGTACGAGAAGGTCGTAGGCCTTTCTGTTTCGGTATGGGCCTTCATCGCCGTAACCAGATATCGCGCATGCGACGAGCCTCGGGTGCTTCGCCAGAAGTTGCTCGGCCCCGAGCCCCAAACGCTCAGCGGCGCCCGGGGCGAGGTTCTGGACAAACACATCGGCCCGGGCGATCAGCTGTTTCAGGATCGCAAGCGAGGCCTGGTGCTTCAGGTCGAGGGTGATCGACTCCTTGGAGCGATTCGTCCAGACGAAGTGGCTGGCCAGGCCCATGACGGTGGTGTCGTAGCCGCGGGCGAAGTCCCCGGATCGCGGCCGCTCGACCTTGATCACACGCGCTCCCAGGTCCGCCAGTTGCCGGGTGGCGAACGGGGCCGCGATGGCCTGCTCCAGGGACACAACGGTGAGGCCGTCGAGGGGGAACATCAGTATGAACGGGGCAGGCGCGTGACGTGCTCTCCGATGCCGGCCGCGATGGGGTTCCTCGATAGCAGCGCCACCGAGAAGAGCCTCGTCTCCCGGACCTTGCGCTCCATCTGATAGGCGGACTCGAAACTATATTCGCCGTGTGTCTGCATGGCCAGATTGGCGCTCAACCGCGAGCAGCAACGCTATGTTGGCCTGTGCGCGCAGGGTTGCCGGCGGTCGAACAGATCGGCCGCCGCCGTCCGCATCAGCCGCGCCGCTCCACGCCAACGTGCGTCCGATGGTGGGGAACTTGATGCCCTAGTTCTACCCAATTGGTCGCCCAAAGACCTCGCGCTCCTGTGGCCGACCCACGGCCGGCTACACGAAGCAGGTCCATCCCGCATGCACTCGGAGGCGATCAGAATGCGCTCCGCGTTCATGCTGTCCAGGACTTACCGAAGCGCTTGCCTTCCTCGCCAACGAGACCGCTCGCCGGGATTTTGAGTTCTAGGAACCGCAGCTCATGGGTCCAGTTGTTGATCCTCATTTGGATCGGTATTACTGTGAGGGCCGCCTCCAATGGGTTTCGAGGTAAGCTCGTTCTTTCTCCAGCGGCGCCCAGTAATCCTCGGGAAAACTGCGGAAAAGGTCGCGCGCGGCCCGGCTCGTTCTCATGTTTCTTTCTCACTGAGGTGCTAGACGTGGGATCGTCGGCGCACGACCTTGCTTGTAGACCATTAGCGCGCGCTTGAAGGTAATCACGATCGTCCGGTCCTGGTTGAAGCCGGTGGTCCTGACTGTGACGATGCCAACGTTGTCACGCGTCTTTGAGTCCCGTTTGTCCAACACCTCCGACTGGGAATAGACGGTGTCTCCCTCGAAGACTGGGTTGGGCAGCTTCACCTCGTCCCATCCCAGGTTCGCCATCACGTTCTGGGATATGTCCGTAACGCTCTGCCCCGTGGCCAAGGCCAAGGTGAAGGTGGAGTCGACTAAGGGCTTGCGAAACTCCGTCTGAGCGGCGTAGTGGTGATCGAAATGGATGGGAGCCGTATTCTGCGTCAGCAAGGTAAACCAGATGTTGTCAGTAGTCGTGACCGTTCGTCCCAACGGGTGAGGATAGATGTCTCCTACCTGGAAGTCCTCGAAGAAGCGCCCCCGCCAGCCCTCTTTAACAGCCATCATGCGCTCTCCTTAGTTCGGGGTGGCTCCAAGCTGCACAGGGAGGCAGCTGTTCGGTCGGCCGTGGTCGCCCGGGCACGGCAGCCGGCTCCTACCGTATCTGTTATGGATGGTAGCAGGTCCGCAGGGCCGTGAAATGGGTGCCTCCCTGTCCTGCAATTAGTCTGTGATGATCCATAGACGTGGTGGGCGTGCGGAGGTCATCAGCATCTTTGGTCGGGCGCAGGGCCTTCTCCGGATACCCGTCATCCGCCGGAAGCGCGACACTGGGCCGTCTGCGCTCACCAGAAATTGTCCGCCCTATAGCCTCTTACTACAGCCATTACTACAGCCAAACTGGCAGGACATGGCTGTAGTAGGCGGTACGGGATGGGCGAAGGAGTGGACTTCCCAATACGGAATGGGACTAAAGAGGAGGCAAGAGACGCCCCTTGGCCCGACTCTTAATCCCAAGGTTCAGGGTGCAAGTCCCTTAACCACGCTGGGTTCGATGGAGGCTTCATTCTTTGGGAGGATGTAGCCCATGCCAGCATCGAACCAGCAGACGTCGAAGCAGGGATCGGGACACCGGCACCCGCCTGAGCTCCGGGAGCGGGCAGTGAGGATGGTTGAAGA
>NZ_JAEKNS010000140.1:0-7525 GCF_016464765.1 Candidatus Aeolococcus gillhamiae
GGCTCATCGCGTACCCCGGGTGCCTGGTCGTGCGCCCGTCGATGGCGCTGCGCCGGTTGCTGGTGTTCTGGGTGACCCGCGGTGTCACCTTCAGCGCGCGGCACCCGGCGACGAAGTCCTTGGTGTCGTATCCCTTGTCGCGCATTGAAGAGCACGCCGCCTGTCGTGTTGTCCGGGCTGAGCGGCTCGACGATGAAGTTCGACCGGCCGGTGTTGCTTCCCGATAGCAGTCCAGGTGACGTGTCGTAAGGCGCCGGGACGTTCATCACTCCATCCCCCCGGCCGCTCAATACCACCGTAGGATTCGGCGTCGGCAACGGGGTGGGCAGTGGGGTGGGTGCCAGGGTCGGCGCAGACGTGGCCGCGGTGGGGGCGGTGGAGTTGACCGGGTTGCTCGACGCCGTGCTGGAGCCACATCCGGCGAGCCCTATCACCGCGAGGGAAGTAGCCATGATCCGCAGCACGGGGCGGATCTTGCCCGATCGCCGAGGCGGATTCAAGAGCAGTCCGCCCGACCCACCGAGTAGCCACGCTGGCAACGCCGGCCGGCCAAGGCGGTCGCTGTGCGCAGGTGGTGACGCGCCGGGTCGGCAGGTCAAACAGTCACTCTGTCACCTTGGGATGGCCGGTGACCGCATCAGTCAGCCACACCGTACGGTGCGCGTCGTCAATGCAGTACCAGAGCCGGCCGGCTCCGGTCACCTCGTACTGCCACTGCTCCATGGGCGTGCCGTTGACGAGGCGGCTCCCCAAGCTGCCTCGAAGCGGATGCTGCCTTGCATCCCGCTGACGAGGATCGCTCGTGATCCGCTCCCACGCAGTTCGGCTGTTGGTGGGTGCGGCAGCGCACACATTCGCCCATCCGGTTACCGCTTCGCTGGTCGCGTATCGGAGGTCCCACTCTCCCGCTCGAGGCGGCGGCGCGACGCGTTCCCGTCGCTTCGGCATGCGCTATGCGGCGGGCAGAGCAACGCGCCCGCCGGCGGCATCAGTCGGCCGGCGAAGCCGCCGAGCCAGCTTCGGATCCGCGTGGATCTCTGCCGTCGCCCGCCACTCACGTACGAGCTGGCTCATTGGCCCGTACGTGTCGAGGTCGGCCGCGGCAGCGGCTACGCGGGAAAACTCCTCGACAAACGAGCGCCGATCTGCACCGGGCAGGAACTCGAGCCAAGGAAATGCGTCACCAAGCGCATCCCCGAGCGCCCTGGGGTTGTGGACAGCCAGGTTGCGCAACGTACGGCCGAATGCGGCGAACGCCGCCGCCCTCTCCGTCTCCCGGTCCGCCCGCGTCAGCCGCAGATCGGGTTCGTCGCGACGGCGAAGGACGACATCCCCTTCATCTACCTCGATGGCAACGTCCTTAGGGTGTCTGAGGAGATCTGAAAAGGGCCGTTCTGTCACTCTCATGGCCAAATGATATCAGAACTACTTCGGAAGTAGCGCTCTACTGCCCTCGCCCGAAGGCGCGGAATAGGACGAGGCGATCGACGCCGAGCAAGGGCGGCAGAGCGCCCTAGGAGGCCCGGAGGCTTGTCGCATAGTCGAAGCAGTTCTACGCTCCCAGCCGTGGACGTTGATCGTGACCTCGAAGTCCGGTCGGCAGCGATGGCGCATGTCGAGCAGCTTGCCTTGCGGTTCGGTCGAGATGCCATCCCATGGCGGATCATCGCCGCCGGCTTCTCCTTTCGCGGAAGCACGGTCAAGCTGATGGGTCCACAGGGGATCTTCAAGCCTTCGATCCTCGACCTACCTCTCACCATCACAACCTCCCCGCGCAACCCGTACGGGGACCTCGTTCAAGACGACTATCTGGTCTATCGGTACTTTCAGACCAATCCCAACCACCGCGACAACAACGGATTGCGTGAGGCGATGGAGGCGCGTCTCCCGTTGATCTATTTCCACGGAATCGTGGAGGGGATATACGCGTTGTTTAGCCCGGTGTACGTTGTCGAGGAACTGCGTGGGCAGCTGGCGTTCCGCATCGCGGTCGCCGAGACCCCGGCCAGCGTGCCGGTGGATGCGGCAATGTTCTTCGCCGAAGAGCCCGCCCGCGCGTATCGGGCGCGCCTGGTACTTCAGCGCTTGCACCAGGCCGCTTTCAGTCAGCGTGTACTCCGCGCGTATCGGCATTCGTGTTCAGTCTGCAGCCTCCGCCATCGTGAGTTGCTAGACGCTGCACATATCGTTCCTGACGCAGACGTCCGCGGAGTGCCCCGCGTGACTAACGGCCTCGCCCTGTGCAAGTTGCATCACGGCGCATTCGACAGCAATATGATCGGCGTCTCACCTGCTCGGGTCATCGAGGTTCGAAAGGACATACTTGATGAACACGATGGACCCATGCTGCTGCATGGTCTCCAGGGTGTTCATGGGCAGCCAATCTCCCTACCCCGGCAGCGAGCTGACCATCCCGCAGTTGAGTATCTCGAGGTCCGTTATGAGCAATTCCGCAAGGCCGGTTGAGGCGGCACACGTGCGGTGACAGCATGCAAGAGAAGGCACCATCAGTAACTGCCGTCGCTTCCTCCGCGCTAGAGTTCGCACATGGCGGACCCCACCCTCGCGAGCGCACTTGCCAAGCTCGTCGTCGAGGGCGGAGCGGGCGACGCAGCGCTGCGCATGATGAAGGCGAAGCGAAAAGGCCAGCCCTCCGATCCTGGGCTCATGTTGAGGGTGGCTGTCGCTCCGGACAGTTTTGACCTCGCCAGAGAGACAGAAATCACGAAGACGGCGCTCTTATACGGTGACACCGTTGAGCTGGTGAGCCCCACGGCAGCGATGCTCTTCGTCGTCCGCAACCTGCAAAGCATGACGGCCGACGAACGACTCACGATGAGTGGCCCGATTTCCGCTCTCCTCGGACAGGCCGATGCATCCACCGCGCTCCCAGAACTGAGATCGCTGCTTCGGGCGCGCCATATGTCCGGCCGAGCCCTCGTGCAGCAACGGAAGCTTCAACGCGGATTCGACGAACGGTGGGATGAGATCAGTGCTGTCGGAGATCGGTTGTGGACGGAGGCTGGCGGCAGGGAGCTTGATGTCGCCTGGGACGCCGGACTCTTGAGCTTCGGGCTGGTCCAAGAGGCTGTCGCGGATTACGACCGTCTTGTCGACCATTTTGTAGACGGCCTGCGTGAAGCGGTCCAGGGGACCCGCGCGTACCCCCTCTTCGACGACGCGAGCGGCAGTTTGGTATCGACCGCTATCGCGGAAGGGGCGTGGCGGATCCCCGAGCTCACGGCGCGTCGGGTTTCGGAAGCGACGATGGCTACGGGGTTGGTCGGCAACCTTCCGGCGTATCCAACGGCCTCAATGCGTGGAGTCATCGAAGCTCGTGAGGCGCTCGGCGAGCACTTGCCCGCATTCCGTAGAGCGGTCACCCAGCTTGACGCGGTCGCAAACGATCCCCTTGATGAATCATTCAACGACGCGATCCGGGACGTATACCTGAAGGAGGTCGAACCGGCCTTCGCAGATATACGTACCGAGCTCGCCCGCGTAGAGGGAAGTCTTCTGGGGGCGGTCGGAAGCACCGCTCCAGCTCCCGTAATTGCTACCGCACTCAGCTTTGGTCACCTCGACGCGCGGGTGGCTGCGGGGCTGTCTGCCGCATCATGGGCGGTCCTTGCAGGGGCAAGGATGCTGTCGGAGCGGGGCGGCCGACTCCGGTCAGCGAAAAGACACCCGTTCTACTTGCTATACGGCGCGAATGAACACTGGTCCTGAGTCGGCCGTGCTAGTCTGCGGAGAGTTGGCTTGTGACGGCACAGCGACCGCTGGCGTGCAGTAGCCGCGCCGGATGCCCCCGGGAGGTGCGATGTCATCCTGATTTGCCCGGCTGACGAGAGGATCTGTCCCGCGCGAGGGTCCATCATCCTTCTTCGAAGAAGTCGAGGTCGATCCGTGGAACAACGTAGGTCCGATCGGTTGCGATGCCGACGCAATGTTCGATCATTAGCTCCGCCAACGTGGGCCCGTCGATGAGCACGATCCGCTTTTCGATCTGGTTGACGTAGCTCTTGGCGTCAGGGGTGAACGATGACGTCGTGATCATCACGCCTTTGCGAGCCCGAGCTCCTTCAAGGCTCCCCGCAAAGGCTTGGATCACCGGCCGACCCACCACGCTCTGCCATCGCTTCGCCTGGACGTACAGAGCGTCAAGTCCGAGGCGGTCCTCCTTAATGATGCCGTCGATGCCCTCGTCGCCACTTTTGCCCACGACCGAAGCTGCGTCTGCGTAGGACCCTCCGTACCCCATCGCAACCAGCAAGCGAACCACCAGCTCTTCGAAGAATCGCGGAGACGCACTTCGGACCTTCTCGAGCACCTCCACCGCTACCTGCGTGCGCAACTCGCGCCATGTCCGCTCGAGGGTCTCATCAGGCGTCTCCGCGGTACCCCCAATGGTTGGGCCACTACTCCCGTCGAGTGCTATCGCTCCGGGCACAGGTGGCGCCTTGGTGCGGCTCTCGAAATCGACGAACGCGGGGTACTTCCTCAGGAAGGCAAGATCGATTCGCTTCGGGTTGGTGGAGATGACCTGGCGCCCCTCATCAGACAGACGGATGTAACCCCGCTTTGGGGAAGTCAGCAGCCCGGCTTGGTACATGTACGTGCGGGCCCACTGAACCCGGCTGTAGAGCACTGTCGCTCTCCCGCTGGGAACCAGGGTCGAGCGTTCCTCCTCGGAAAGCCCGAACTCGTCCGCCAGCCTGGGCAGCAGTTCACTGGTCCGGTGGGTCTCGCCGTCGGCGACAGCCCGGAGCAGCGGCACCATGAATGTTTGGTAGTCGGGGATCACTGCTCGCGCAGGATACCCGCCGACGCCGGGGCGCTTGGCGATGCCGGCATGCTTATGGGCTATCGCGTTCGCCTACCGGCCCCTCTCCTTAAGCGCCGGCGAGGACACTATCGCGGGTTCGAAGCCGCGACGGCGCGCGGTCTGCCGGGGCGCAACGCTGGGAGCAATGGCCAGGTCATCTGGAATGCGATAGGGCGTACGTCGCCCGAAACCAGCTCGCGCGAGTGGTGGATCTATCACGCCAGCGTCGACGAGTACTCGGAGCGACTGCCAGACCTTGCCGGGACCCGTTGAGAGAATCTTTCCGAGTTCGGGCTGGGTGATCTCCGCTCGGCCAGTCGAGTCAAGCCTGGCCAGCAAGGCGAGGAAGGTCGATAGCGGGAGGCCAGAAAGACGCAGAGCGGCAACCCGTTCGAGGCCTGCGGCCGAAAGGTGGATGGCATGCTGCCCGTCAGTCACGCGTTGATTAAACCTACTCCCACCAGGGAGGTGCCACTGTGTGTATTGGGGTCGGGCGCGAGCCAGGCGGGAATGCACGGGGCGGGGACGTCAGCAGGCGACGGGTTGACGATAGCGACGAGCAGGTTGCACGACTGTCAGCGCCAAGCGACGGGTGGGCTGCAGCCGGTGTAGCGTCGGCACCGTGGCTCTGACGATCGACGACTTCGCTCGCAAAGGCCTGACATCCTCGCGATCGCTCGGCGGCACGGGGCGAGCCACATCCGCGTCTTCGGCTCGGTTGCCCGCGCTACGGCAGACGATGTTAGCGACGTGGACCTCCTCGTCGACCTCGAGGCGGGGCGCACGTTGCTTGACGTCGTGGCCCTCGAGCGAGAGCTCAGCGCCCTCCTCGGATACGCGGTGGACGTCGCTAGCCGTTTTCGTCCTTCGCTTCGTCGCGCGGTCGAGCGCGACGAAGTCGAGCTCTGAGCCACGCCGGCCGGGGCAACGGCCAGGTGGTGCTCACCCCGCTCGTCACCTGCGATGAACACACTGTGCCGAGCTGTGCCGAGCGTTTGCGTCCACCGTGGGTTCATCGGCGGTCCATCCGATCCAGGTACTTCGAAACCCACGCCGACCGTGTTCAGGGCCACCCCGGCTGCGTGTCCATGGTGTGTCCCTCGCCAGTCCAAGCCGCTGGCGATGCTCGGTGGCATGCTCACACGGATCGCTTTCGACCAGGAGTTCGCTCAGGCACTCCGCGTCCGCGGATTGACGCTGACCGAACTGGCGGTGCGTGCCCATGTGACCGTGGCTACCGCGTCCGCCGCCGTCCAAGGACGACCGCTCAACGTCTCGACGGCCACGCGCCTCGCCCGGGCGCTGGCATCCGCGCCGGTAGTCTCCGAGCTCGAGCGGTGGGCGCGTGCCCCCGCGAACCAGCAACCCGCGCGTGGGCGGCGCGCGACCGTCGCCCTCGTCGCACCGGCGCCGACAGACCATCCCCACCCCTCGCGGCATGCGGCGCCGGGCGCTCGCGCGGACAGCTATCAGCTCCCGCTCGACGTCGCCTGACCCTCAGTCGCTCCGCTTCTTCCAGGCCTCGAGGAGGTCGGCCTTCTGGTAGTGGACGTAGCGGCTGACCATCGCGAGGGTCGTGTGCCCGAGCACCCGCTGCAGGGCCATGACGTCCACTCCGGCGCTCAGCGCACGCGTGGCAAAGGTGTGCCGGAACTTGTGCGGATGCACCCGAATCCCGGTCTCCATGCTGATCCGCCGCATCACCAGCTGCACCGCCCGCCCGGTCAGCGGCTCGTACACGCCACCCCGCGACCGCTGCGACAGGAAGAGCGCCGACGACCCCCCATCCGTGGCTGGCCGCGCGTGCCGGATGTAGTCGCGCAACTTCTTGCTGAGCCGGACCTTCCCGGTGTCGAGCGGGACCACACGGTCCTTTGCGCCCTTCCCCTGCCGCACACGCAGGTAGGCGCCCTCGGGTCCGTCGATGACATCGTCGACCGACAGGTGGGCCACCTCCTCGAGGCGCAGGCCGGTCCGCATCAACACCTCGATTAGCAGCCGGTCCCGCGGCGACCGGGCGGCCTTGATGATCCTGCGCTCGTCCTCGGCGCTGTACGTGTCCGGCTCTCGCTGGGGTTGCCGTGGCGCCTTGACGGCCAGCACGTCAGGGTCGGCACCGTAGCCGCGCCGGATGCAGAACCCGGCGAAGTTTTTCCACACCCTGTGGAAGGAGTGCACCAAGGCCGGGCTGACCCCTGCGGCGAGCAGCTCTGCCTGGAGCGCCTCCAGCATCTCGCCGTCGAGCTGTCGTGGCGAGATGACCTCGTGGTCGGCAAGGAAGATCTTCGCCCGCGAGCCCGCGAGATGCCACTCGTAGTTCTCGAGCGTCGCCGGGCTCAGGTTCTCGGCCCGCTTGCTGGCCAGGAATCGCTCGACCGCCTCGTTCCAGGACAGGCCGTGAGGCGCGCGGGAACGGGCCGGCGAGGTGCGTCGCTGGGGCCGAACCGCGGGCTGTGGCATGAGGGCATCGTATTCGAATAGGAGCGTGATCGTTTGGAGCCTGACACCCCTAGGAGCGCTTTATTCGGCCTTTTTGGAGCCGCTTAGCTATTTGCTCCTAAAAACCGAAAGCGCTCCAACTTGAGATCAAAACTGACCTTCACAGAGGCGCTGGAGCGGGAGAAGGGACTCGAACCCTCGACATCCAGCTTGGAAGGCTAGCGCTCTACCAACTGAGCTACTCCCGCTCGGCAACCCTCC
>NZ_JAEKNS010000121.1:0-7464 GCF_016464765.1 Candidatus Aeolococcus gillhamiae
GTCCAGCGTCGTCGAACTCGTAGGCCACGCTGACCTCAAGGCTCCGGCTCGCTCGGCCGGCGGTCGCGCTCATCGAATCATCTCATCGCCACTCTTGCCGGTGGCGGGGTGGTTGGTGCCGCGCCGGATTCCGGAACTTGATTGGGTGCGCGCAACTCACGGTACGGGGCCGGAGGAGTTCCCACTACCACAGTCTAGGTGGCAGGGACCGGAGCCAAAACCTCATCGGCGACGCACAATCGTTGGAGGCGCCGACGAGCACGGAAGTACCAGAGGCGGGCCAGCTCGCGTGGGCAGCCCAGGGTTTCACCGATCTCGTCGAATGAGTGGCCCTGAACGGCCCGCATGACCACCGCGGTCCGGTATCGGGCCGGCAGGGCGGCGACCGCGATCCGCAAATGCGCCTGGATCTCGTCTCGGACCGCCGCCTCCTCAGGATCGACCTCGCCGCTGCGTGCGCCCGCCCCACCGAGGCTCTCCTGGGCGAGCCGCGACGCCGCAGCCTGCAAACAGGTGCTGCGCCGCGCCTGCTTGCAGCACACGTTGGCCACGATGCGCAGCAGCCAGCTGACGTACGCCTCCGGGCAGCGTAGGCTGGGCAACTCCATGAGCACCGCGAGCAGAACGGCCTGGGTGAGGTCGTCGACCATCTCGTGGTCGAAGCAGCGCCGAGCGACGGTGCGTTCCGCCAGCGGCCGGGACAGCCGAAGCAGCTCTGCGACAGAGGTCCGGTCCCCGGCTTGGGCTCGCCGAACCAGCGGAGTACCGATGCGCTCAGGGCGAGAATCCATCATCTCGGGCGCTCGGCACGGCCGACGGTCGTTTGGTCCGATTCCCATGACTCGTCACCTACCTTGCGCCGACTAAAGGCTGGGTTTGCGTGGCCTAGAGACGCATCATGGAGAGGGCGGGCGGCTGTCTTCTGTGCCCTGGCGAACACATGAAGAATGTGAAAGGCCTACACGTCGACTACATAGACGCCGTAGGCGATGGGATCACTCAACATCGGCAACTGCCCGGAGGTCACGGCGCCCACAAGTCCATGCCGGGCTAGGGATCAGGGCGACTCGGTGCCGGGTCCGCTGTGTGGGCTGAGCAACCGGTACCAGAGCGTGCCGTCCGCCTCCACCGTTTCCGGCTGTGGCTCCAGCCACTCCTGCAGGCGCGCGATCGTCTCGGCGAGATCCACGATCCGATTGCCGGCATCCGCCCCCCAGGCGCCGGCAGCGAGGTCGAATGGTGCGTGGCGTCCCGGGTGGGCAAGGAGCACGGAGAGGGCGGCTGCGTCATCGTCGCTGAGAGAGGGGTGATTGCGATGCTCGAAGGGAACGTACGGCTCGCCGGCGGCAGCGCGGTCGGCGGCGGTGGCCGGGGCAAAGCGTCGCGGAATTCTCCGGGAAATGTTGTCGCGTTTACGGGTCGGTACCGCGAACGGTAGAGGATGAGCGGAGAGGTGGCGTGTCTCGGCACGAACACCTTGATCGCTAGCGTCTCGTCGTTGAAGCTGTCGATGTCGGCTCTCGTCCAGATGTCGGCGATGAAGGCCAGCACGGGCTGGGGACTCACCGTCTGGCGCCACGTCATGAGGTCATCCCATCTGCTCTGACGGACAAGCGTGCCGATGCCGGCGCTGCCTGCGAGGACCGAGAACGCTCCAGCTCCTGACCTCACCTCCAGCGGCGGCCCTCCGTCGATGGGGCGCGGGGGCCAGTGATGTCATCGACTGATACGTACCGACGCTGCCCGGTACGTATCACTTGGGCGACAACAGACTGCTGCACGGCAGCCTGGCTACCATCGACTCATGCGAGAAGACGACGCCGACGCAACGCCTGGAGGAGTGCGGACATGACGGACAAGGCGACAACAGCCCACGGGCTGGCCGTCAAAAGTGTCAGGGATCCCGCGTCCGCCGACGACGGCCGGCGCATCCTCACCGACCGTCTCTGGCCGCGTGGGGTCTCCAAGGAGAAGGCCCGGGTCACCGAATGGTGCAAGGACTTCGCCCCGACCAAGGAGCTGCGCCAGTGGTTCGGGCACGATCCCGCGCGCTGGGCCGAGTTCCGCAAGCGCTACCACAAGGAGTTGGTCGAGCGTGACCAGCTCGTCGCGCTGCGAGAACTTCGCAACCGCTCCCGCAAGGAGAGAATCACCCTCGTGTATGACGCCCACGATCACGACCACAACGAAGCGGTGGCCCTGTTCGAGTTCGCCCACAAGCTCTCATGAGCGCTTCACTGCCGGCGACATAGCCGACCAACTGAGCATCGGCTTCGTTTTCGCCGATCGGCCGGTCCGGCTGGTGGTCGGCCCGCGAAAGGCGCTCCCCGACGCCTCCCCGTCCGGCGGCGGCGCTGGCATGGTGGACACGGGACCTGCCCGGACGCGAGCGCAAGTGATGCCCGTTGACTCCCTCGTTAAGTGCGACGCGATCCGTGCTCGACTAGGCTGTTGGCAACGCCAGAGAACCGGAGGCCTAAGAGAAAGTGAATCCTGACCCTGCCGAGGCCGCGGACGCTCGCCAACAGGGCGAGCGCGTCGGCGCGCCGGTGATCGAACTGGACTGCGCTGCGGACATCGCCGCGCTGCGGGCGAGCGACTCCTATGGTCGCGCCGACCATGCCGCCGAGACCGTTGCCAAACAATCCGGGCTTCGCGTGGTGCTGGTTGCGCTCAAGGCGGGAGGGCAGATGCACGAGCACCACGCTGATGCCCCGATCACCGTGCACGGTCTCGAGGGCCGAATCCAGTTCACCGTCGGCGGCCAAAGCCACGAGCTGGTCCCCGGACGCGTGCTCGTCGTCGCCGCCGGCCTGCGCCACGCAGTCCTGGCCATCGAGGAGAGCGCGTTTCTGCTCACCATCGGGGGACGGCACCCCGTCCACGACACAAAGGGACCGTAGAGTGGACATCCACGGTCGCGAGCCCCACAGCGATTTGCTCGCCAGCGACGCAGCTCATCTCGAGGTGCCTGCGTCTCCCGCTCGAGCCTACCTCGACGATCTAGAAGCCCCCGGGTGACAGCACGCTCGCGGCCGCCCGCACACCCCGGCACCGTGCAAGGACTGCTGGCCCGTGAGCACGCCGAGGTCCGCCACCACCTCGACCATCTGCGCGCGATCGCTGACGCAGCGCCGAGCGAGGAGCCGCTGATGTTGCGCAACAAGCTCGACGCGGTCTTGAGCTTCCTGCACAACGGCCTCCTCCCCCACATGGACGTCGAAGAGCAAACTCTGTACGCGGCGGTCGACCGGCTCGCGGAGGGGCCGCACAGCGGCCCGGCGATGGTCCTCGACCATGAGGCGATCCGCGCCCTGGTCGCCGACGTTGACCGGGCCACCGGTGGGCTCCAAAGCAAGGAGGAGGGCGCCGAGCTGCAACGGCTGCTCTTCGTCCTCGAGGCCGTGGCCCGCCTCCACGTCGACAAGGAGGAGCGCCTCTACAGGCCCGCGCTCAAGCGTCTGCCGTCCAAGGTCCGGGCAGAGATCGGCGCGCAACTGCGCGCCCACGCGGTCACCCATGGGCACGAGAGCTGGGGGTTTTCCGACCACCCGCGTCCCTGAGCGCTGAGCGCCTCAGCGGGCGGGTCGTAGCGCGACCCAGGCGACCTAGGAGCGCTGACGTCGCTGCGGCGCTCGCCCGGCGGGCTGCGTCGGCTCCGGAGGAGCCACGATGCGGACGATCGGACGGCTGAGCGGGTCCCCGGTGGCAACGGTGATGGGCTCGCCGTGATGCAACAGTTGCAGCGGCGCACCCTCGAGCAGCGCGTAGGTCGCTGCGGTCGACGTCACCTCGACGCGCAGGCGTCGACCGTACAGAGAGATGGCGAAGGCCAGCCGGGTGATCCCCTCGGGGAGGCGGGGCGCGAACGCCACCGTGCCGTCGCGTTCGCGCATCCCCGCCAGGCCGGCTACCAGCGCAGTCCAGGTACCGGCCAGGGCGGCGAGGTGCAAGCCGTCACGGGTGTTGTGCTCGCGGTCGTCGAGGTCCATGAGCGCGGACTCGACGAGGTAGTCGTGGGCCAGCTCGAGGTGGCCGACCTCCGCCGCGATGACCGCCTGGGTGCAGGCCGAGAGCGACGAGTCCCGGACTGTGATGGCCTCGTAGTAGGCGAAGTTGCGCGCCTTCTGCGCGGCGGTGAAGGCCTCGGAGCGCTTGTGCATGGCGAGCACCAGATCGGCCTGCTTGACCACCTGCTTGCGATAGAGCTGCACGTAGGGGAAGTGCAGCAGCAGCGGGTACTGGTCGGCGGTGGTGGCGGCGAAGTCCCAGAGCTCGTGCTCGGTGAATCCCGCCGCTTGCTGATGCACGCCCAGCTCCTCGTCGTAAAGCAGCGTCATGGTCTCGGCGGCGGCGCGCCAGGCGGCGATCTCCTCGTGGTCGACCTCCAGCTCTGCGGCCCGCTCGGCATGGCGCTCGGCGACCGCCGCCGCGGATCGCAGGTTGTGCTGGGCCATCAGGTTGGTGTAGACGTTGTTGTCGGCGAGCGCGCTGTACTCGTCGGGTCCGGTGACACCGTCGATGCGGAAGCGACCGTGCGCATCGTGATGGCCGAGCGAGCGCCAGAGCCGGGCGGTCTCGACCAGCAACTCCACCCCGACCCCGCGCTCGAACTCGTCGTCCAGAGTGGCACCGACGTAGCGGACCACCGCGTCGGCGACGTCGGCGGCGACGTGGAAGGCGGCGGTCCCGGCGGGCCAGTAGGCCGAGCACTCCTTGCCGGAGATGGTTCGCCAGGGAAAGGCCGCCCCGCGCAGCCCCAATTGGCGTGCCCGTGCGAGCGCCAGCGGCAGGGTGCTGTGACGCCAGCGCAGCTCATCGGCGGCGGCGCCCGGCACCGTGTAGGTCAGCAGCGGAAGCACAAAGGTCTCGGTGTCCCAGAAGGCGTGGCCGTCATAGCCGGGACCGGTCAGCCCCTTGGCCGGGATGGCCCGCCCCTCGGCGCGGGCCGCCGCCTGGTGGACGTGGAAGAGGCCGAAGCGGACCGCCTGCTGGACCTCGGCGTCGCCGTGGACCTCGACGTCGGCACGTTCCCAGAAGTCGTCGAGGCAGGCGCGTTGCTCGGCGAGCATCCCCTCCCACCCGGTCTGGCGCGCCGCGGTCAGCGCCGCGCCCGCCTGGTCGCGCACCGCCGGCTGCGAGCGCACCGCCGACCAGCCGTAGGCGACGAACTTGACCAGGCGGAGTGTCTGGCCTGGCTCCAGGGCGGCGGTGACCGTCACCCGGCCGAGGTCGGGCTCGCTCTCGGCGATCACGTGCGTCGACGGCGGGCCGTCGACGACGTGGTCCATGGCGACCGCGACCAGAAGCTGGCTGCGTTCGGTGCGGTGGACCAGGGTCGCCCTGGCGTCACCGGCGCTGTGCTCCTGGGAGCGCAGTGGCGCCTCCAGCACCGCCGCCACCCGCGGATCATCGCTGGGCGGGGGCAGCCACTGGTTGGCCACGAGTTCGGACTGCACGACGACCCGGGCCGGGCCGTCGAGTGGCTCGACCTCGTAGCAGATCGCCGCGACCGCGCGCTGGACGAGCGAGACGAGGCGGGTCGAGCGGACGCGGACGGTGCGTCGGGCCGGCGAACACCATTCCGCAGTGCGCGAGAGGACGCCGGCGCGAAAGTCGAGACAGCGCTTGTGGGCCCGCAACTGGCCGTAGCGGACGTCGAAAGGCTCGTCGTTGACGAGCAGGCGAATGAGCTTGCCGCTGGTGGCGTTGATCGCCACCTCACCGGACTCCGGGTAGCCGAAGCCGGCCTCGGCGTAGGGCAGCGGGGAGAGCTCGTAGAAACCGTTGAGGTACGAGCCGGGAAGGCCGAAGGGCTCGCCCTCATCGAGGTTGCCGCGCCAGCCGATGTGGCCGTTGGAGAGTGCGAACAGCGATTCCGACTGAGCCAACACGTCGAGGTTGAGCTCGGTCTCGCGCAGGCACCAGGGCTCGACGGGGTACGCCGGGTGCTGGATCACGGAGCTTCGAGCAGCTCGGCGAGGTCCTTGACGACGACGTCGGCGCCGTGCGCGCGCAGCTGCTCCGCCTGGTCGGCACGATCGACGCCGACGACGAAGCCGAACCTGCCCGCCCGCCCTGCCTCCACCCCGGCGAGCGCGTCCTCGAAGACGGCCGCCTCGGCAGGCGCGACATCCAGAGCACGGGCACCGGCGAGGAAGGCGTCGGGCGCCGGCTTGCCTTTGAGGTGGTCGCGGGTGATGACCACGCCGTCGATGCGTGCTTCGAACAGGTCCTCTATGCCGGCGGCAGCGAGAACCTGTTGGCAATTGGCGCTGCTTGACACCACAGCACGGCGCAATCCCGCATCACGAACCGCCCTGACGTAGCGAACGGATCCGTCGTAGACCTCCACGCCATCCGCCTCGATCTTGCGCAGCACGATGACGTTCTTGCGGTTGCCAAGGCCGGCGATCGTTTCGGCGTCGGGAGGATCGTCCGCCTTGCCCTCGGGAAGCTCGATGTGCCGCGAGGTCAGGAAGGAGCGGGTCCCGTCGGCCCGGGGCTTGCCGTCGACGAACTCGTCGTAGTCACCGACCGCATCGAAGGGCACGAAGCTGGCACCGCTGCGCTGGGCTCCGTCGCGCAGGTAGGCGTCGAACATCTCCTTCCAGGCGGCGGCGTGGACCTTGGCGGTCTGGGTCAGCACACCGTCGAGGTCGAAGAGACAGCCGCGCACATTGTCCGGGAGACCCAACACGCGCGTGTCAACTCGCCGCGCTGGCGGTGCCGCCAGCGGCGGGACCGACGTCATCAGCGGGCGCTTGCTTAGGCACATGGACGACGACGACCGGGCACGGCGCGTGATGGACGCACTGCAGGCTGACCGAGCCGAGTAGGAGATCGGCGAAACCTCCGTGCCCGCGCGATCCCACGACCAGGAGGTCGTCCGGCTCGACGGCGCCTACCAGGATCTGGGCAGCACCGCCTTCGATGAGTTGGCGCTCGATCCGGACGTCCGCGTCGCCGTCGACGACCTCGGCGATCGCTGCCGTGAGCACCTCCTCAGCCGCTTGGCGGAGGGCGTCGGTGACGTCATTCCCCAGCGGTGGGTACGACGCGAGATAGCCGAAGTAGGCGTCACCGGCGGCTGCTCCGCCCGCGAAACCATACGTCCACGCGTGGACGACACGCAGCGGAGCCTTGCGGAGGCGCGCCTCAGCAAGTGCCCAGCGAAACGCCGCTGTCGCTCCCGCCGAGCCGTCAACGCCAACGACCACGACCGACTTCGCCGTCGTGTCGATATCACTCATGTTCGTGCTCCGTGTTAGCGACGCGTTGGTTCCGGGCTGCTGCTGAGCCGCACCGAGAGGTCGTCGGGCCGGTGAGCAGAACGGTCACAGCGGCAGGCCCTCCCTGAGCGAGCCGATGACGTAGTCTGCCCCGCCAGCGCGCAGTTGCTCCGCGTTGAAGTTGTGACTGGCCACACCCACACAGGCGATCCCGGCGCCGTGGGCACCCTCG
>NZ_JAEKNS010000156.1:0-39302 GCF_016464765.1 Candidatus Aeolococcus gillhamiae
CTGCGTGCACCGGCTGCCGCGGGCGAGACGGCGCCGGCGCCGCGTCGGGCGCCGAGACCTGGGCGACGCGGGCAGGGATGTCGCCCGGGGTGGCGGCGATGCGAGCCGTGGGTGGGGTGAACTTCATCAAGAGCACGACGACGCCGCCGAGGGCAAGGGCATCGACCTCGACGGCGTCGGCGGCCTGGCTGCCCCACTGGTCGGCCGTCCGCCGGGAGCTCTCGAGGTGCTCAGGACAGAATGGGATGGTGAAGTCGTCACCCAGGGCGACCTCGTGCCGGGCCGCTCGACCGCATGCTTTGCCGTCGACGTGTGCACTGCAGTTGTGCTCCCTCTCGCTCGCCACGACGGCAGGTCGGTCCGCGGCCCAGCCGACAGCTCAGGTGGCGCGACGTGGACGCGCGACCAGCTCGCCGCCGCAGTTGGGGCAGACGTCGTTCATGTCGTGCGCGCACTGCCGGCAGAAAGTGCACTCGTAGGTGCAGATCGAGGCGTCGGCGTCGGGTGCCAGTGGTGCGTTGCAGCGCTCGCAGGACGCGCGCATCTCCAGTGCCATCACCGCATCATGGCAGCGTGCGACGCAGGCCGAGCAGCGCCGCGGCGGTGGCGAGCAGCGCTACCAGCGCGATGCCGAGCCAGCGCAGGTACAGCGAGGCGTCGTGGTACACGGGCGGCGCGGGGAACGCCTGGAGGTGATGGACGAACAGGCCCTGGTCGGTGGCCGCGTACAGCGCACGCGCGGATGAGTCCGTCGCCAGGGCGAGCACGTGCTCGGGGAGACCGGGGTCGGCGCGGATCCAGTCGTCGCCGCCGTCCTGGCTGATCAGCACGCCGTAGCCGTCGGTGCCCATGTACACGGCGGCGGACAACGGCTGTGTGAATGCAGCGAGCGATGTGACCTGGGGCGTGCCCGACAGGCCACCGGCGGGCAGGAGGATGAACGACGTCGCCCACCGTCCCGACTGGTCGCGGCGCCACACGTGGTTGTCCCTGCCCACTGTGACCACGACGCCCGGCAGCGCGGCGGGCGCTGCGATTAGGTGGGCGGAGTCGCCGAGGAAGGGCGCGCGCGGATCGGGTGCCGGGGACTGACCGGTCTGTGCGGTGAAGACGGTGCCGTTGCGGATCTCCCAGAGCGTCTTGGGCTCGGCGGAGGGATTCAGTGGCCCCTTGAGGATGTGCGGCTGGAACGAATGTCCGCCGTCGCGGGACATGTACTCGCCGGCGGCGGTGGCGGCGACCAGGGTGCCCGAGTCCACCTCGACCGACGTCACACGCTGGCCCGCGAACGCGAGCGGCTGCCACCACGGCTGGGCGGCGTGCGCGGTCGCCGGGAGGGCCAGGAGCAGGGCGGCGGGCAGCACCGTGAGCGGCGCGGCGGGCAGCAGCGCGAGGAGACGTGCTGCGTGGTTTCGTTCAGTAGCCATACAGCCCCGGGATGACGCCGACGGTGACGGCGATGTCGGCCACCGCATGGATGACGATGGCCGGCCACAGCGACCCGGTGCGCTGGGTGACCCAGCCGAGGACGAAGCCGAGCACGATGGTCACCGGGACGAAGGCGGCGCCGGGGCCTTGGTACACGACAGCGATGTGGGCGAGGCCGAAGAACGCCGCCTGCCCGAGATTGGCCGCCCAGGGCGGCGCCACGCGGTCGAGGGCGCCGAGAATGAGGCCACGGAACTGCAGCTCCTGGGCGAACGACTGCAGCACGCTCGCCGGGCCCTGCAGGGGCAGGTCTCGCGCCAGGGCGACCGGGGCGATTCCCTCGCGGCCGAGAAGGGTGGCCGGGAGCAGCATCACCACGGCGACGAAGACGGCGACGCCGACGATGGTGGCGATGAGTGCGGTGGGTCCGAAGCGGCGCAGGCGCAGTAGCGGGCGCAGCGTTGATGGGGAGGTGCGCACGGCCAGGACCGCGACCACCGCGGTGAGCAGCGCCTCCGCGGCCGAGGCGAACAGCACCTGGGTGTTGAAGTCGAACCGGCTGCCTGAGATGTTCTCGATCCACTGCGGGCCGCCTGCGAAGACGCTGAACGCGGCGGTCATGGCGGCGACCGCGAGGAGGATTGGGCGCACGGTGGCGAATCGCGACCACACGAGCGCCACGAACGCGAGGGCGATGGCCACGCCGGTGAGGCGGAGCACGTAGGGGTCGACGCCGACCGGGTCGCTGAACAGCCGTGGCAGCAGGAGGGTTGCGCCGAGCGCGGCGGCCGCGATGGTCAGCGCCGCGGCGGAGGGCCACCACAGCCGGCTGCGCACGGTTGCCGGCGCCGTCTGGTTCACCAGGCGCGCCGGCGGCGCATGGTTGTGGGTGCCGTCTTGTTCATCAGGCGTCTATACCCGACGCCGGGTCGCGGTCATCGCCCCAGAGTGCCGGGTACGCAGACCGAGGGCTTGACGGAGGTGACGGCCGGGCGAAGGGACTGAGGCGAAGGGACTCCGGGCGATGGGGGACTCCGGGCGGAGAGGAGGGACTCCGGGGGGCGCGAAGGGACTCCGGGCGAAGGGACTCCGGGCGAAGGGACTCTCTCCGGGCGGAAGGACTCCGGGCGAAGGGACTGAGAGGATCACGCTGCCAGCAGGATGACTCTGGGCGCAGGCCCGAGGGATCACGCTGCCAGCGGATCGTCCGGCAATCGGGCCAGGGGGCGCGGCGGCATCGCAATGATTGTCCCGTCGTCGCGGCGTGCGATCTGCCATTCGCCCTCGTGCACCAACCAGTGGTGCTGGTTGCAGAGGAGTACCAAGTTGTCGAGATCGGTGGCACCGCCACGAACCCAGTGCACCACGTGGTGCGCGGCGGTCCATGACGCAGTGCGCTCGCAGCCCGGCCAGCGGCAGCCCTTGTCGCGCACGTTGAGCGCCTTCCGGGTGGCGCCGGCCACGACGCGCTGCGAACGACCGACGTCGACGATGGCGGAGTTGACGTCGACGAGCAGGCGGGTGATGGTGGCGTCGCAGGCCATCCGCTGCACGCTGGCGGCGGCAATCACGCCGGCATGCTCCAGCTCGCCGGCGGGGGCACCCACCAGGTCGCGCAGCGTCTCCAACGTTGTGGTGACCTGCAGGTGGGAGCGCTGACTGGCGCGCTGCGGGATGGTGCCCGTGTCCAGCGCATGGGTGCAGAGCTCCACGAGCGCGTCGGCGCAGCGCTGCTCGACGCGCCGACGGTCGTCGGCGCTCGTTCTCGCGGCAAGTGGCTCGAGCGCGGTGCGCACGACGGCGCCGCCCTCAGCATCGAGGTAGCCGATGAGCTCGAGTCCGCCATCGGTCAGCGACCTCATGCGCAGTGAGCTCCACTCTCGTTCCTGGTTCTGCTGCGCCAGAAAGTCCTCCCGGTCGGCCGCATGGCGCGCGTGAGCGCACTCGATCCGGAAGCGCTTGAAGGAGGTCGACGCCTCGGCCTTGGCGAGCAGCACGGTCTCGTCGAAGGTCGACGTTGCGGTTGATGAGCGGCCGATTCCCTCCGCGGTGCCGGCGATGAGACCGAGGTGGGCGAGGCCGATCCGGTTGTCGCGCAGCGCCTCGACACTCCTCTCGAGCGACGGTGCCATCTCGCCGACGCACACGGCGGTCACCGCCGCGCCCCCGGTCATGTGGCAGTGCTCGCGCATCCAGGCGTACGGGCTCGGGTCGCCGTAGCAGTTCTCGTCGTACTCGCGGGCGAACCGGGCCGCGTCGCTCGCGAAGTCCAGCTCGAGCCGGTTGATCACGGCACGTTTGCGGATCAACGAGGCGGCGATGTCGAGTGGGTCGGCGCATGGCTGCGCCTCATCGACGAACGCGCGCACCGCGAACTCCAGCGCGCTCAGAGCGGGCGATGCGAGGCCGAAAGACATGCCTTGATCGTAGTGAACAGGTGTTCGCTATGCAAGGCCAAATGCCTTGCTAGAGCTGGTTTTTACAGACTTGCGACAAGGGGTTTGGATGTCACAAGTGTGTAACGCGCACCTGTGGATAACACGGCCGTCGGGCGGACAACCGACGGACCGTCGGTACGCCGCGAAGCACGGAGATCGCGACGGCAGCACCAAGGCGACGCCGGCGATGGCGATGGCGATGGCGATGGCGATGGCGATGGCCTTGGCCTACGCGAAGGCGAGCTCCACGCGCTCGACCGAGGTGTGCGGCGACCATCCGGACAGGATGCCGCGAGTGGCCGAGGACCCAGTCGCGAGGCTGGGGTTGGCGGATGCTTCAGCAATGATGTCCATTGCGTGCGGTACATCGAGGCTGGGGTCGCCAACTGCGACGAACTGGAAGGAGACGACCATCTCACCCCTTTCGACGTTGGCGACGATCATCGGACCCTGGGCTTGCGGGTGAGCCTCCAAGGCCTTCATCAAGCCGTCAGCCATCTGCTCAATGAGCTCGCGCGGCATGTCCGGGCGTCTTGGAGATGGAGATCAGGGTCACGCCGTCCGGCGCGTAGTCGCCTTGTAGTGGCCGTTGCCCTCGACGCGCCACCCTGGCGTCGCCCGTATGGCCGCAATGATGCGCTCGATCTCTCCCAAGATTGGACACTGCTCGGAAGTCTGGGCAGGCTAACGGGACAGGAGGCGGACGAATTGAGCTCGCCCGGACGCGCGCTTGACGCGGGCCCGTACGGCTTCGTGTTGCCGGCACCGGTTCCGCCCAGCGGTGGCGCGGCGGGCTGATTTCAGCGCTGCGCGACGGCGGACGTGCCCGCTACGCTGATCGGCATGGCGGCGCCCCGCGAGGTGGAGATCGAGGCCAATGGTCTGACGTTCGAAACGCTGGTGGCCGGCCCCGAGAGCGGCGAGACCGTGATCCTGCTGCACGGCTACCCGCAGAGCGCGGGCTCGTGGAGCGACACCATGGAGTGGCTGGCGGGGCTCGGCTACCAGTCGATCGCGCCCAACCTGCGCGGGTACTCGCCCGGCGCCAATCCGCGCGACGCTAGCGAGTACCGCATGACCGACCTGGTGGCCGACGTCATCGGCATCGCCGATGCGCGCGGGGTCGATCGCTTCCACCTCGTCGGGCACGACTGGGGCGGCGCGCTGGCGTGGTCGGTGGCGGGTGATCATCCGCAACGACTGCTCAGCCTGACGTCGATCTCCACCCCGCATGGCGCCGCGATGCTCGAGGCGCTGCGCAGCTCTACGCAGTCATTGCGCAGCGTCTACATGGGTTTCTTCCGCATCCCGCGCGTGCCCGAGGCGATCATGCAGTTTGCCAACTACCGGCAGCTGGGGCTCAGCCTGCGCGTCACCGGGTTGCCGAGCGCGTCGTGGAAGCGCGACAGCCAGCAGTTGCGCCGCGTCGGCATGCGCGGCCCGCTCAACTGGTACCGCGGCGCCACCAAGGGACTGCGTCCGCGGAAGATCTCCGTGCCGACGCTGTATGTCTGGGGACGTCGTGACCCGTTCCTGGGGCGGAAGGCGGCGACGTTGACCGCGAAGTACGTCACCGGGCCGTACCGCTTCGAGGAGCTCAAGGCCGGGCACTGGATCCCCGACAACAACACGGCCGACCTGCGCCGCATCCTCGGTGAGCACCTCGAGGATTTCGGCGCACCGGCTGAGCCGGTCAGGCGGCCCGCGGCTGCGGCGACAACGGCAACGGCGACCGCGAGCGCGGCGAAGCCCTCGTCAGCGAAGACCGAGCCGGCGA
Organism: Candidatus Aeolococcus gillhamiae; assembly: GCF_016464765.1. Taxonomy (NCBI): domain Bacteria; kingdom Bacillati; phylum Candidatus Dormiibacterota; class Candidatus Dormibacteria; order Candidatus Aeolococcales; family Candidatus Aeolococcaceae; genus Candidatus Aeolococcus; species Candidatus Aeolococcus gillhamiae. The sequence continues at coordinate 5,644 of NZ_JAEKNS010000156.1, forward strand.
AGGCCGAGCCGGCGAAGGCGGCTGCCAAGCGCGCCACCGCAAAGCCCCCGAAAGCGGCGGCGCCGAAGTCCGCGGCGAAACGCGCACCGCGAAAGAGCGGCTCCAAGCCGCCCAGCTGACCGCGAGGCGGCAACGGTTCGCAGCTACACCATGAGCTGGACGGGGAGGCCCACCGAGCGCGCGTTTCGAGCCAGCTTCCCATCGAGCGTCCACAGCTCGGTGTCGAGCCGCAGCGCCAGGTCGACGTAGGCCGCGTCGTAGGCGCTGCGCCGCTCGAGCAGCCGGGCGATGGCGACCAGGGCGCTGCCGCTCGAGGGCGGGTGAAAGGTGAGGTCGAGGGTGTCGGCTGCCGCCCAGACAGCTTCGCTCCGAGCGGGCGTGATCTGGCCGGCCTTCTCCATGCCCGTCAGCGCGCTGGCAACCTCGTACGTGAACAGGTCGGGCACATGGAGATCCTCCCCGTCGCGCTTCCAGCGATCGAACCAGCTGCGGGCGGCCTCACCGGACGGGGGGACTGCGAGGAGGCGCACGACCGCGTTAGCGTCGACGACGAGGCTCACCCCGGCGGCGCGTACCCGAGCAGGTCAGCTCTCTCCGCCTCTCGCTCCGCCCGGGCACGACGGATCTCCTCGACGCCGGCGATGGCCGGTTCGTCGGCAGGCGCGAGGGCATCCAGCGCAGCGAGCGCCTCGTGGAACTCGGCCAGGCTGTGGCGGCGCGAGCCCGGGGTTGCGCTGAGGCCGCTGCGCAGGAGCACGCGCGCAAACACCGCCGGCTTCAGCCCCAAGCCATTCGCCTGCCTGGTGAGGTTCGCGTAGTCCGACTCGGACACTCGCAGGGAGATGAGGCGCTGCTTGTTGCCTTCCACACAGGAAAGTATAGCCGACAAGGTGCTATTAGCATCTGCGCCGGGGTTCCCGGCTGATCAGGCGACGAGGGCGCCCCGGCGACGGCGACGGCCGAGGCCGACAGCTCCGATGGCGAACACGGCTCCCAGCGGCAGCAAGGCCGCCAGCGGCACCTCGGGCGTGATGACCGCGGCCCCGGCGCAGCCGAGGGGAGCGGCGAGCGCCTGGCCACCCGTTTGGTTGACCGCGTCGGTCTCCAGAGCCCCGTCGGTGAAGCTCTGCGGGACAGTGTGGGCCACCGACGTGTTCTGGTCGGCCCCATAGGTGACGTGGGCGAAGCCACCGCAGTCAATAGCGACGCTGATGAAGTCGAGCAGGTGGCGGTCCGACGCGCCGCCGCAGACGATCCCGTTGGTGCAGATCGTGCCGTAGTGGCGGTAGTTGGCATCGATCGCCTGCGGCGCCGACCAGGTGGCGCCGCCGACGGTGTTGGCGTTGGTGGTCTGGCTCATGTACACCTTCCAGTTGCCGGTCACCGGGCAGCTGGTCGTCGCCGGCGGAGTGGCCGCCGGGCACGCCTTGCCGTTCTGCCCGTCCATCCCGACGTAGGTGGTGCCGTCCTGGCACGCGGTCACCTGGCCGGTGCTGCCGCACTGGCCGTTCGGCTCCCCAGTGTTCGCGGGATCGCCGTACCAGACGGCGTCAATGTTGCCCGCGCCGCTGACCGCGAAGGAGGCCAGGGTGTGCGTCCCGGCGGCGTCGGTGTCGACGCGGTACGGCCCGTTCCAGGTCTTCCCCTTGTCGGGCGACCAGACGTAGTACACATGGAAGGGGTTGCTCAGGACATGCTTGTCGTCCGCGGTGCCGCTGAACATCGCGTAGTAGTTGCCGGCAGCGTCGACGGCGAAGTTGCCGAAGATGTTGGCGTAGTTGGGCGCCTTGCCACCGGTCGTGTCCGCATGGAAGACGGTGTGGGTGGTGAGATACGTGGTGCCGCCGTCGGTCGACTGGGCCAGGTAGTAGTCGTGCAGCGGCCCGTAGGGCGGGTGGGCGGCATTCTCAGCCAGAGTCGAGCACGAGTACATGAAGTTGAGGGTGTTGCCGGTGGCATCGGTGGGGTCGACGACGAAGTAGCGAGCGGGCACGGTGTTCTCGGCGCAGTCCGACACCGAGGTGTTGGTGAAGGCGTGCGTGCAGCTGACGAAGGTGATGCCGCCATCGGTCGACTTGCAGACGATGGGGATCTCGCCAACGAAGTCGTGATAGGCGAGGTACACCGTCGAGGCGCCGTAGGCGGTGAGCCAGGGACGGTCGTCCTCGTAGGCGGTGGGGAAGCCGGTGTTGAAGGTCTTGCCGTGGTCAGCGGAGACCTGGACGAAGGAGTTGCTGACGTTGAGGTCGGTGACGATGACGTTGCCGGTGTTGGCGCCGGGGCCCGGCTGGACGGTGACGTCAGTGTCTCCGCCGTGCGTCGGCTGCGCCGTGTCGATCTGCACCGGGGTGCCCCAGCTGGCGCCGCTGTCGTACGAGTACCACTCGGCGGGACCGCTGGCGGTGCCGTTGGGGCTGACGATGTACATCTTGCAGTTGACGCCGGCAGTGCACGAGCCGTAGTCGATGGCCAGCGAGGGCTCGCCTCCCGTGCTCGACGGCAGCTTGATGGGAGCGCCGAACGTGGGCGGCGTCACGGCGCTTGCCCTGCCGACCGGGGTGGAGGCCACGCCGGTGAGGGCGATGCCGAGGGCGAACACGCACAGGAGCAATGCCCGTGCTTTGGACAATCCGTGCATGGATCGGACCTCCGGCTCTGAATTCCCTTCCTGTCGCGCCGAGGCCGCGATCATAGGGTCCGCGCCCCGTCCCGGGCAAGTGGACCAGGTGACGCAGTGTCAGAGAAGCTTTCGAAGGTCGTCTCTGGTCAGGCCGGCTTGCCTGAGAATGGAGGCCAGCGTCCCCTGGGCGAGATCGTCGTGGAGCGGAACGATGGGTCGCATCCCGGTGACCGGATGTCTCATCTTGACGTGGTCACCGCGCTGACTCTGTGGCTCGAATCCGGCCCGCTTGAGCGCCTTGACGACCTGGGCGCCGGAGAGTGAGGGCAGCTTGTCGCTCAAGCAGGGATCGGGAGTTGTACGTCGAGAGACGCGAGCAGGGCATGAGTATCCGTACGGGCGGGAGCGGGGGCGTCCTCAAAGTAGAGCTCGAGGGCTTCGGTCAGATTGGCCAACGCCTCCTCGACGCTGTGCCCCTGGCTGGCCACCTCGACCTGGACGCAGCGCGCCACGTACCAATCGTCTTCCTTCCAAACGACCGCATTCAGGTGTGTCATTGCTAGAAAGTGTATCGACAATCCAGTTCGCAGGTGTCGCGGCGCGACCACGGTATGCGCAAGAGAAGGCGCCTGAGAGCTTGGTCGGGGCTGATCGCCGCTCGCCGCTGGTAGGCTTGCCGCCGCAGTGAGCGTCACCATCCTGGTGGGCGGACAGTGGGGCGACGAGGGCAAGGGGAAGGTCATCGACCTCTTGGCCGATCGCGTCGACATGGTGGTGCGCTCACAGGGTGGAAGCAACGCCGGACACACCGTCGTCGCCGAGGGCAAGGAGTACAAGTTCCACCTCATCCCCAGCGGCGTGCTCAACCCGTCGACGGTGTGCGTCATCGGCCACGGGGTGGTGGTCAACCCCAAGGTGTTCCTCGAGGAGGTGGACAACCTCCACGCCGAGGGAGTGAGCACCGACAACCTGTTCATCAGCGAGCGCGCCCACATGGTGATGCCGTATCACCCCGAGCTGGACCGCCTCGGCGAGGTGCAGCGCGGCGACGACCGCCTGGGCACCACCGCGCGCGGCATTGGCCCCGCCTACGAGGACAAGGTGCGGCGCATCGGCTTTCGCATCGGCGACCTGCAGAAGCCGGCGTTCCTGGAGAAGAAGCTGCGCTTCGTGCTCCGGCTCAAGAACGAGGCGCTCACCAAGCTGTATGACGCGGAGCCGTTCGACGAGGGCGCCATCCTCGACGAGTACCTCGGCTACGCGGAGCGGCTCGACCCGCTCATCCGCGACATCTACCCGATGGTCCGCGACGCCATCGCACACGACCGCAAGATCCTGCTCGAGGGCGCGCAGGCGATCATGCTCGACATCGACCTCGGCACCTACCCGTACGTCACGTCATCCGCGCCGACGGCGGCCGGGGCGTGCGCCGGGAGTGGGATCGCCCCGTCACGGGTGGACAAGACGATCGGCGTGTTCAAGGCGTACACGACGCGCGTCGGCTACGGCCCCTTCCCCACCGAGCTGACCGACAGCCTCGGCGAGCGGCTCCGCGAGGTCGGCAACGAGTTCGGCACAACGACCGGGCGGGCGCGGCGTGTGGGCTGGTACGACGCGGCCGTGGCCCGCTACGCGGTGGAGACCAACGGAATCGACTCGATCGTGCTCACCAAGGTGGACGTGCTCGACGAGGTGCCGACGCTGGGCATCTGCACGGGCTACATGTGGCGTGGGGAGTACTGGGACCACCCCATGGCGAACATCTCCCACCTCAAGCACTGCGACCCGGTGTACGAGGAGATGCCGGGGTGGATGACGTCGACGCGCGACTGCCGCAGCTACGACGACCTGCCCCCGCGATGCCGCGCCTACATCGAGCGGCTCGGCGAGCTGTCCGGTGCGCCGATCGACGTCGTCTCGATCGGGCCCGACCGCCAGCACACGGTGGTGCGGCGCGACCTGCTGTAGAGCGACGCGGGCTCAGACCGCCGCGTAGATGGCTGGTCGGTACTTGGGCGGTGGGATCGGCTTGCCCTCCTCCAGAGCGGCTTCGAGCCACGCCTGCTTGGCCACCAGCACCTCAGTGACCGCCTCGGCAGGGGTGTCCCCGAAGGCCGAGCAATACTGCAGGTCGGGGATGTCCGCAACCCAGCCCCCATCCTCCGTCGAGTAGAAGACGTTGATGTGGTAGTCGGTCATTCCTTGGTCTCCACACGCAAAGAGTACCTCTCGGCGAGCTCCACAACCTGACGCACCTGATACGGCTTTGCCTCTCCGTCGCGGTCTTGGATGCACCAGCTCGGGCACGTCAGCTCGGCTGTAGATGTGATGGCTGCCCCGGCTGCGGACAAGGTGAAAGCCCAGCGCCAGGACGAGGCGCTGCAGGTCGGCAAACCGGACGTTGCTGACGTTGCCTCGGGCGGCTCGGTCGAGTAGGTCGCGCGGCTTCACCGGCCGCCGCCGAACGCGGGTGGACCCCACCCCGGCCGAAGGGAGGGCAAATCAGCGAGCCGGGGGTCCCGTGGGAGCGACGCCTCCCCGTCATCGCCTTCCCAGCGGCGCCGATACTGGTCGGGAATGTCGCCCCAGCCGTCGTACGGCAGCGGGACGGCGGGAACGATCCCGAGCTCCTCGAGAGGGTCGATCCGTTCAGAACCGACGGTGCACACATGCGCCCAGTCATCGCCGAGATCGAACACGTAGACGAACTGCTCAGCCGGACGCAGTCGTGAAAGCCTCACCCGGCCATCGTCTTCGGTGACCACCTCCTCGATGTCGTCGTCTGCATCGGGCATCGCCAGCCGGGTGCCGTCAGCGAGGGTGAACTCGTGGAGGTGCGAACGATCCCATCGGGCAAAGGCGTCACCAATTGCGTCGGCGAGTTGGGCGAAGCTGTGGCGGGGCGCGGCTGCAAACACGCGCCCTGGCCGGGGCCACTCCGGCTCACCGTGACCCTCCACGAGCTGCACGTGGAGGGACAACCAGGTACGCGCCATGCGCTCTTCTCCAGTGGGTTCGAGGTGGTAGGGGTAGAAAGGTGCCTCGCTGATGGTAGAATTCACCATGGGCCTGAACATCAAGAACGCTGAGGCCGAGCGCCTGGCACGCGAGCTCGCCTCCGCCACCGGCGAGAGCGTGACCCGCGCCATCACAGTCGCAGTCCGCGAGCGCCTCGATCGCGTGCGGCGAGAGGATGAGAGTTGCGCGCAGAGGAGGGCCGCTCTTCTGCGAAAGATCGCCGAGGAGGCCGCACCGCGGTGGGTCGAGCCATATCGGAGCACGGACCATGGCGACCTCCTCTACGACGATTCTGGCCTGCCCCTTTGATCGTTGACACCTCGGCGATCATTGCCATCCTGCGCGGCGAGCACGACGCTCAGCGCTACATCGACGCGCTCGCAAGCGCGCAGACGGCACGCATCTCGGCCGGAACCTACATGGAAACCGCCATCGTCGTCGACACAAACCGGGATCCCGTCTTGAGCGGCCGCCTCGATGACATCATCGCCATAACGGGCCTCGCGGTCGAGCCGGTCACCCAAGCGCATGCAGAGATCGCTCGAAGGGCGTACCGCGACTTCGGCAGAGGCACCGGGCACCCGGCTGAACTCAACTTTGGCGACTGCTTCGCATACGCCTTGGCGCGTGCAAGTGGCGAACCCTTGCTGTACAAAGGCGGTGACTTCGCCAAAACTGACGTCACCCCTGCACTTCTCGACCCGTGAGCTTGGAACGCATCCGCCGGTAGAGGGTGGTTTGGACAGACGTGGTCTGACATGCGATAGTGCGGGCGGCGCGCTGGGCACCCCCGGTGGGGCGGCACGGTGGCAGGGAAGGAAGGGAGGCGAGGCGATGAGCACTCATCGGAACGGTCACGTCGCACACAGGCGCCGTCGTGCGCTCTTTCTGCCCGCGGCGGCGGGCTTGGCGGGTGTGCTGCTCACCACCACGACGACCGTGCACAGTGCCTCGACTGCCCCCGGCTTCGGCACGCCTGTGGCCAGCGGCATCCAGGGCAATGGCTTCGAGCAGGATCTGCGCCTCGACACCCAGAGCGGGTATTTCTACACCAGCGCGCCGCAGTCACTCTCGTCGACGATCAGCGACGTCTGGCGCTCGTTCGACGGTGGCCAGACCTTCAAGCTCATCCCCGCCTCCGTCCAGCCCGCCGGCAAGCCGCTCACCTGCGCCGGGGGCGGCGACAGCGAGCTCGCCGTCGACAGCGCTGGGAGCCTGTTCTTCAACGACCTGACGCTGGCCAACTTCAGCACCGCGAGGTCCGACGACCACGGCACGAGCTTCGGCGCCAACGTCAGCTGCAACGGTGTGCCGGACGCGGGGGTGGACCGCCAGTGGTACGCCGTCGACGGCAGCGTCACCAACGGCGGCTACCTCAACCTGGCCTACGACCGCGTCGCCCAGAGCAGCCCCACCCAGACGCCGGTGGTCTGTCCGAACGGTTCCCCGGCCGGCGCGACCCAGAACGTGCTGGTGCTGGCCCAGTCGCCGCTCCTCGCCGGCATCCAGGCGGGCGTCAACTTCGGGCCCTCCCAGTCGCTGAGCTGCGACGAGGGCATCATGGGCAACAACGAGTTCTTCAAGTACGCCGATGGCAAGCGGGTGTTCGTGGTGCACGACAACGCCGCCTTCAACTCGGTGAGCATGGCCCGCTGCGACGAGGTGGGCGTCTCCGTGGCCACGCCGACCGGCTATGCCAACTGCCAGGACAAGCTCATCTCCAGCTTCCCCACCGCCAAGACCGGCGGCAACTTCCCCACCATGACCGTCGACCGGCAGGGCCATCTGTTCGCGGTGTGGGAGCAGGCGCCGATCACTGGCGCCGCGATCACCGGCAACACCCAGCTGATGTACTCCGTCTCGAACGACGAGGGGAACACGTGGTCCGCGGCAGTGCCGGTGCCCACGCCCGGCCTCAACAACGACGTCTTCGCCTGGCCGGGAGCGGGCGACAACGGCGCCGTCGACGTCGCCTTCCTCGGGACGCCGGCCACCTTCCAGGGCACGGCCGGCCCGGACAGCACCACCGGCGACTGGAGCGTGTACATGGTGCAGTTCCTTCCCGGCGTGGGCTGGTCCGCGCCGATCCTCGCCAGTGAGCACCACATCCACCACGGAACCATCCAGACCGTGATCGGTGGCCAGACCGGGCCCGACCGCACCCTCGGCGACTTCATCCAGCTGCGCATCGGCAGCCAGGGCGAGGCGAACATCTCCTACTCGGACTCCAACAACATCGACGAGGCGAGCACGCCCGAGGCGATGTTCGTCCGTCAGAACTCCGGCACCAGCGTCTTCCCGCCGGCAACCGTCTCCGGGACGCCGGCCCCGACCGGGAACTGCACCAACGACGCTGCGGGTGACGGCACGTTCGACAGCAACGCCACGGTGGGCGCCAACCAGCCCAACCTCGACCTGCTCCAGGCCTGCATGGCCATGCCCGACTCGACCCACTACCAGGTCACCATGAAGGTGGCCGACCTCACAAGCCTCGCTCCCACCGCCGGCAGCGGCGGTACCACGCTGCTGTGGCAGACGCAGTGGCACGTGCCCTCGTCGACCGACCCGCACGGTGGGGCTCTCTTCATGGTCTACATGGAGTCGGTCGCCGGACAGGCGCCCACCTGCTGGGTGGGCCAGAACGCGACCACCGCCGTCGGCGGCGGCGTCGCACTGACGTACCCGGGATCGACGCAGCTCACCGGGACCGCGTGCAGCTACACGCCCACGGCCCCGGGGACGATCACCATCACCGTCCCGACCGCAGCGGTCACCGAAGCGGGCGCCATCAACAACATCCTCTACACGGTGACCGCCTCCACCCAGTCGCTGGGGAGCGGCAACGCGGAGACGCCCCCCTCCGTCGGCGGCATCGGCGGCCAGCTGTTCAACCTCCTCGACGTGGCCCCGGGCTTCGATTTCAACCCGGCGATCAGCGCAGCGGTTCCCGAGGCGCCGTGGACCGCGCTGTTGGTGGTGGCGGCCGGGGCCGCGGCGGTTGTGGGGGTGCGACGGCGACGACGGGTCGTGTGAGGCGACCGCGACTACACTGCGCACCCTCGCCGTCCCGTCGGAGATTGCAATGCGTTCGATCGTCCTGAAGCTCGCGCTCCCGGTTCTCGTCGTTGGCCTGGCGGCCTGCGGGAGCAGCAACAACACGACCACCAACACCCGAACCGCGGCGGCGGCCACGCCATCTGCCGCCGCCGGTTCAACGAACGGGGCCGATGCCATCTGCGCGACCTACAACACACAGATCAACGCGGTACGGCCCACGCCGGCCGCTGATCCGAGCACCGCGGATGCGGCGACCCTGCCCTCGATCGCAATGTGGATCGACCCAGTCCTGATCATGGCCATGCAGGAGCAGCAAGCCCTGGGTGCGGCTCCGGATGCCGGCTCGCTCAACGCATCGTTCGCCGATGTGGTCACAACCTTCCACGAGGCCGGCATCGCCGCCAAGGGCACTGATGACGCCGCTTTTCAGACAGCGTGGGCCAACTTCATCGCGGCTCAGAAGACGTTCTTCACCGCCGCCACGGCCGGCAACTTCCCGAACTGCGCCAAGTAGCGTCCGAGCTCAGTTGGGCGGGTCGGCGAACCTGGCGACGGTGGCGCCGATACTGAGCGGCACGTCGAGCGCGAACATCACCAGCATCAGGCTGAGGATGAGCAGCGGCGTGCCGCTGACGTGGTTGTGGATGAACGAGAACTCGATCATGCCGGCGATGACCGCGTAGGCCAGCAGGGCCCACCGCGCGACGCGGATGAACAGCGGCCAGGCGAAACCGCGGTGGCGCGCCAGGAGGAGCGCGCTGACCACGAACAGCGCGGCGCTGGCGACCAAGAGCGCCACCGGCAGCGCGTAGGAATCGGCGGTGCGGAATGTGGCCACCATGTAGATGCCGCCGGTGAGCACGGCGCCCAGGGACAGCACCGTCAGCACGGTCACCGGCGGGAAGCGCGGCGCGTTCAGGTCCGTGATCGTGGCGGCTGGCAACGTGGTCATTGCGTCGTGATCCTGGTCATGATCAGCAGCGTCGCCACCTGCATCACACCCGTGATCCCAGCGGAGTAGATGAACCGCTTCATCAGCCGGCCGATCACCTCGCCGTTGGGCCGCGGCTTGTTCATCTCGAAGAGCACAGCGATGTTGGCCGGCTCGAGGAACCCGAGCGCGACGGTGGCCATGACCCCGACGACGATGAACGACGCTACCAACCACCCGTGGTTGATGCTGTTGGGGTCGAGGTTGCCGAGGCCAAACGCCACCTGGAAGCCCGAGGCCAGAGTCATGACCACCAGCGTGGGCATGATCAGCACCATCATCGGCATGAACTTGGACGAGAATTCTGCCCGAGCCGGGATCGACAGCCGGCCGAGGATGGGGCCGACGACGAAGCCCACGAAGAGGTCGATCCCCGTCCACAGGCCCCCGCCGGCGACGTGGTAGAACATGAGCGCCCACTGCCAGTTGGCGGCGATGGACACGACCAGGAAGGCGAGGATGACCCCGACGATGGGCAGGCCCTTCAATGGAACGACCTGGATGTGGGGACGCGGACCGGCGCCGGCGTGGGAGGGCGCGATCCCTTCGGCGGTCATGACAGCCATGGTGGAAGCCCCCTGGTGCGGGAATACTGCGGCCGGATGGTCCCACGGCACGACCGGGACTGGCAACGGCGTGCGGCGCTGACATGGTCGACCCTGAGTCCGTCCGGGTGCACAATCTGGCTGTCGGGCAGGTGGCCGAGTGGCTGGTGTGGACCCGGTTGGTCAGTACGTCAGGCGGAGACCTGCACGTCTTTCTGCCACTGGACGACCGGGGCATCGACGGCATCGTCCACCGGATCTCGACCGACGCCTATGCCCGTGTGCAGGTGAAGGGACGTAGCGTCCATCGGTACCGCGGTATCGAGATCCAGGTGCGTGACGACGAGCTGGTTGACGATCGGGCGGTGATCGTGGTGGTCGACATCGACCTCGGAGCTGTGCAGTTGGGACGCCACGCGCTCGTAGTCGACGTGCCCGCGTTTCGCGAGCTGGCCCACCGGCATGTCAACAAGGCGGACATCACGTACGACGCCGAGGTGACTCTGCCACCGCCGCCGGACAGCCCCTGGGCACAGTGGTGCGTGCCGGTCGAGGAGATGGGCGATCGACTCCTGGCGCCCGCACCCGTGCCGGCGCTGCCGGGGGAGGAACAGGCGATCGCCAGCAAGCGCCTGGGGTACCGGGCGGAGATGGAGCTGCTGCGGCGCGCGGCCGACTCACCGAGCCTCAATGTCTTCAAGGCCTTCCCGGACCTCGAACCGAATGAGTACCTCATGTACGACATCGAGACGCGCGGCCTGATGGGGATCCAGGTGAAATCGGTGACCTTCCAGCACGGCGCGAGCGAGGCACAGGTGTCTGTGTACCGGCCTGCTCTGCGGCCCTCGCCCCACACGTGGTTCGTGATCTTCCTCAAGCCGCAAAAGTCGACGGCTTTCGTGGGCCACTGCGCGGTGGTGCCTTCGCAGGTGGTTGCCGAGGCTCTGGCCAGCAACGAGGCGCATGGCAAGCTGGCGGTGACCCGGGAGCTGACCGGCCGCATGGCCCCGTGGCGGGTCGAACTGGCCGACCTGGGTGCGCGGCTCGTTCAGCTGACTGTTGGCGTGTGATGAGCTGGCTTGTGCCATGCGGCGACCCGCTAGAGCGCAAGCTGGGCCCGGCTGATTCGCACGGCCGGGGCGGACAGCACTGTCGCCGACATGAGCCTTCCAAAGTCAGTAGCAAACAGCGGTTCACCGATGGCTGCTTAACGGCTTGCGTGCCCCCGCTGGCTGGACGCCGCCTTAGGTCGCAACATCGGAACACTCGAAGACCTTTCAGCCACCGGGCATTGGTCAACCCTGAGGTGTTCCTTGAGGAGGGCGACAACCTCTGCGCCCACGGGGTTAGCACCCACAACCTGTTCATCAGCGAGCGCGCCCACATGATAATTGCCATAACCCCGAGCTGGACCGCCTCGGCGAGGTGCAGCGTGATGTGCGACCTGCTCAGCCGCGGAGGTTTTGGGATCATCCGTGGCAGGCCATGGTCAGTGACCTTGTGGCCCGGCTATCCGAGCTTGCAGTGGAAGCGAAGACCGCTACAGCAGTCGTGGTGCTGCTCTGACGCGGCCGGAACGATGTGTTCTCGCGACGGGGGCGCTCGGTATCGGGGGCCCGTCCGGTGCGCGACGATCAGACTATTAAGACACCCCGGACAGAGGAAATAATGCCGCGGTCTAGAAGCTCTCCTGCCGAGGTCGGCGCGCCCCCGCCAGAAGGTAGCACCCAGCGCCGCCAGAAGCGGAGCCGTTGGCGTCGGCATTCGCTTCGCTTCCGATGGCTGTGGGTCGCCTTGGGCTTGATCGCCTTGGCCACCGTTATCGACGTGGCCGCACGGTATGTGCCGGCGGTTCAGGCGGTACAACATGGGCGCGACGAGGTGACGCAGGCAGAGGCGCTGCTCACCGGTGACTTGGCGCATCTCAATCAGGCACGCCTAGACCAAGCGCGTGGTCTATTCGTCGACGCGCAGCAGGACTTCGGCCCACAGTCGGCGGTGCTCGCCAGCGGCTGGATCGGGGGTGTAATCGGACACCTCCCTTTCCTGGACAAGCAGATTCAGGCTGCGCGGTTGATCCGAATCGCCGGACAGGACGGCGCGGTGGCGGCAACCGACGTCGTGGATTTGCTAAAGCAGCTAGCCCCCAACGCCCCGTCTGCTCAACCGCTCTCCCAGCGACTCGCGCTCTTGGCGCAGGACCGTAAGGCGGACCTTATTGCACTCTCGACGAAGCTCGCCGATTTGCAAGCCGACGTCGCCGCGCTCCCTGACGGCATGTTGCTGGGGCCCTTGGACAGTGCACGAAACACGTTGCGAACCCAAGGCGCGAAGGTGCTAGCAGCGGCCCCCCCCGCAATCGGATTGCTTCAGGCACTCCCAGCAGCGATTGGCCGTGGCCAGCATACGTACCTGATACTTCTCGAGAACCCTGGGGAAATGCGCCCCGGAGGGGGATACATTGGTGCGGTGGGTCAGGTGACCTTCAGCGGCGGAGCCCTGACCAGCGAAACGTTCCGCGATTCAACCTTCAGCGATCCGCTCGTGCGAAACATTCAGTCGCCGCGCCCGTTTGACGTCTACCTACAACATGGGGCGCCGTGGAATATGGCCGACGCTGATTGGTCACCGGACTTTCCGACCGCCGTCGCGGACGTGGAGCGCTTCTACGTTGCGGCCACCGGGGTCCACCCTGACGGTGTGATCGCTGTAGACCCAGTCGCACTCGGCGGGATACTGGCTATAACGGGGCCGATCCGTGTCCCGTCATACCCCCAGGTGATAACCAGTGCGAACGCGCTCACCGAATTGAACTACATCACTAATCACGCCCGCCCAGGCGACCCGGGGAAGGTTTTTCTGCCGCCGTTTGGGCAGGCCGTTGTAGATCGGCTGCTGCATGCGACCGTGGGTCAAGCGCCTGGCATCGCTTCTAGCCTGCAACGGTCAGCCAAGCAGAAGCATGTGGAGGTGTACTTCACTGACAGGCACGTCGAGGACCTGGTCCGCGGAGCCGGCTTCGACGGCGGTGTGCGGACTCCCCTTGGCGATGCGCTCGAGGTTCTGGACGCGAATCTTTCTGGAACCAAGGCCGACCTATATGTCTCGCGATCTCTCGATTTGCAGGTCATGGTAGGCGATGATGGACAGGCACACGATCGGTTGGCGATCAGCTACCGCAATCCTGTTCCATCGACGCCCGCCGCTCGAGCGCTCGAAACGACTTCCGGCGGTGACTACCGCGACTACCTACAAGTACTGGTACCTGAGACGGCTCAGTTTGACACGCTCATGGTTAGTGTAAACGGGGGCAAGGCAAGGGAGGTCGCGCCCGAGGCCATAACATACGTGTTCCAGCGTCAAGACATCGCGTACTGGCTCATCGTGCCCAAGGGCGGAAGCGCGACGGTCACGATGACGTACGAAGGCCCGTTTGCCGACATCAGTCGGTCGCCGACGGCGTACGCCCTCAATTGGGAACGCCAAAACGGCGCCCTGACGTGGTCGATCAGCTTGTCCGTAGCGATGCCCCGAAGCATCACTAGGCGCTGGAATACGGACCTCTCCGTGGACAGGGCTTGGTCGTTGACCGGAGGCAGCTAACGCCGCTTAGGGCCGTGCGATCGCCTCATCAGCCGACTTGGCGGCTGCGCCGGTCGTCTCGAGGGCCGATGCCGACGACGTCGGCGCCTGCTCGTAGTAGTAGTAGCTGGCGAGCTGCCGGTCCTTTGCCTTGTTCAGAACGACGCCCAGTACCTTGGCCCCGACATTCTGCAGCGAATCGATGACCGCCCGAGCGTCGGCGGCGTTGGTCTTGCCCGACTCCACTACGAGAATGACACCGCTGCTGTGAGCCGCGACACTAAGAGCGTCTGTCAAGGCCTGAGCTGGGGGAGTGTCGATTATCAGTATGTCCCGCTGCTTCTCCAGTCCATGGATGAGCAGCCGGGTTCGGCGAGAGGCGAGAAGCTCAGAGGGGTTCGGCGGCAACACGCCCGAGGTAAGGACTGAAAGATTGGCGTAAGTGGTCTCATGGCGGCCATTCAGTACCGGATGGCCGGTTGCAGCCGCTGCCAAGAGCATCTCGGACAGCCCTTGGGTGATCGGCTTGCTAAAGATCCGATGCTGATTGGGCCGATGCATGTCCGCATCTATCAACAGCACCGACTTTTCGCTGCTCGCAAGCGATACAGCGAGGTTCGACGCAGTTCGCGTTTTTCCCTCTCCAGGGCGGGCGGAGGTGACCACTATGGTCTTGAGCGGGCTGTCGAGCTCGCTGAATAGGAGGTTTGTGCGAAGACGCCGATAGGATTCACGAGCGCGCTCCTCGTGTCGCTGGTCTCGCGGCGCGCCGGGTCGGGAATTGAAGCGCGGCACAGTTGCCAAGCAGGGCACGCCGAGTCGCTCGCGAACGTCGTCCTCCGAGTCGAGACCCTGATCGAGGTACTCGGCCAACGTGGCTAGGCTGAGCGCCACGATCAGTCCTGCAACGACCCCGAGCGCAACGTTGAGCGCCAGTTTTGGAGAAGAGGGTTGGTTGGGTTGTGAGGCGGGAGCAGCGACTGACACGGTTTCGAGGTTCTGCGCCTGGGTCGCTCGGAACGTGCCGTACGTGGCGGTAAGTGTGGTCAGCTGCGCGGAGTTCGCAGCTATCTCAGCCTTCACTCCCGTCGTATCCTGCCCCCGCGGCGCATTGGCGAGCTGACTCTCTTCCTGCGCGATGCTCGTATTCAGCGCGTTGATCTGCCCTTGGAATGCTGCGCCCGCCTGGTTGATTCGTTGGGTGTTCTGCTGGGTGACCTGGTCTACAAAGTCAGCCGTGAGCGTGTTGGCGATTCGCGTCCCCAAGGCTGGGTCAGGATTCTGGACGGTCACGTTGACCAACTCTGCGTTCGTGACCGGCGTTGCGATCACATTGCGCGCCAGTTGTTCTGTGGTTACGTCTAGCTTGAGCTCATTGATGACCCTCTGAAGGATCGGAGGCTCCGCCATTAGGGTCGCGGCCGTCGCGGTGACCTGGTCCGGGTTGAGTGACACTCCGGTGTTTGCTCCGGCTTGTTGCGGACCCGCCACCACTAGAACGGTGGCCTGTGCCTCGTATATGGGCGTCATCCGGCGGGTAAGCGCATACGCCACGACGCCACCTACGAGCGTAATAAGCACGACCGGAACCGTCCAGCGCCGGACGAGCTTGCGGAGCTTTTGGGGGTCCAATTCGGGAGTTGCCTTGTGGGGCCGTCGCACGGAGCGGCCAGAATTGATGCGTTCGTGGTTCGCCCGAAGGCCATTGTAAGGGGGGTGCGACTACCATGGATCGCAAGTGCCCGAAACTGAATCGCAGCGCGTCCGACGGCGAAGGCCAATACGGCGTGCAACCCGAGCGCAGAGGCAAGTTGTCTCAGTTATGGCCCTCGCGGCCGTCGTGGGCATCGTGGCCTTGGGGGTGGCTCTGCGGTCTGGGCCAAGTGAGTCCCCCTTCACCGCATCAGCTCCGCCTCTAGCCCTCCCCAGTGGGGCGACAGCCTCCCCGACCTCACCCGGCAGTGCGAACGGGCCCGTTCGGCTCGAGGCGCCCGCCGGTGGGATCGATCTCGCGGTGGTCGAAGGGGACGGGGTTCACGTCCCCCTCAACTTGGCAGCGCACTATCCGGGGACGGCCGAACCCGGTCCATCTGGGAACGCCGTCTACTACGCCCACGCACAGCCCGGCATGTTCCTCGGCCTTTACCGGCTCCATTTGGGCGACCCGGTCCGGGTCGTTCAGAGGGACGGAACTGCAATGACTTTCCACGTTGCCGCCTTCAAGAGAGTGGCTTTCAATGACCGCTCGGTGCTGGCGCCCACCCCATTTGGCGAACTCACGCTTCTCACCTGCACATCATACGACCCCTATACGCCCCGATTCATCGTGATCGCCACATAGATTCATCGTGATCGCCACATAGACGTTACTCACTATTGACCCTCCGCGCGGCGGGCGTGGTACCCTGCCTCCTGAATCGCCTGTGGCCGGGAGGAAGGACTTGAGCCCCGTCAGCACTACCCCACGTCGCCTTCGCGTCTTTGGCGCTTCCTTGGCTGTGGCCGCGTTCTCCCTCGTGGGTACTGCGGCGGTCGTGAGCGCCTATACGCCGCCTGGGAGCGTGCTGGGAACGACCCAGTCCTGTTCGAGCACCAATCAAGGTTCCAGCTGTCAGTTGCAGTTCAACCTCAAGGACGCGAATGGCAATCCAGTTTGTAATGCGACTGTTACGTTCACTGTCAACGGGGTTGCTGGATCGAAGGTGCGGCCGACGACGAGCACCACCGATTGCAATGGCAATGTGGGGGCCGCATTTACTGCCGGTACAGGCTGTGGCACCGCCACCATAACTGCCTCCAGCCCCCCGGCGAGCACGCAGACCACGATCCAGGTTCCGTGTAACTCCGGTGGAACCCTCCCGAACACCAGCACAAACGCGCCCAATGCGCCGATGTGGCCTCCCGCGCTAATCGCTCTGGCACTGTTCGTCGTGGCAGGATGCGGTCTGACACTCAGGCGGATGCGCGCCACGACCTGATGTCGGCGCGAGGGCTGTTTGGCTCTCCTGACGCGGTCGAGGTCATCCCGGGCCTGTACATCGGTTCAGCTCCGGGGCGGCGCTTGGTTCGCATGATGGTCCGGGCTGGAGTTTCGTGTGTGGTGGACCTGCGGGCTGCTGGCCGCCCGGACTCGCCCTGGCCGGACGAGGTTCAGGTCCTCGCCTGTCCCCTGGCAGAATACGCAGCCCCCGACGTCGCAACCGTCGCGGAGATCAGCAGACAAGTGGCGTTGCTGATCGAAGGAGGGGGAGTTGCATTCCTGCACTGCCGCGCGGGAGTCCAGCGGGCACCCTTGGTGGCATGTTCCGTGCTGATGCAGATGGGTTGGGGCCTTCCCGCGGCATTTCGCCTGGTTGCGTCCCGGCGCACGCAATCGGCGATGAGCGACCAGCAACTGGAGGTTCTCAGGACGTTAGAGCGCCGCCTCGCGAGCGAGCGCGTCGACGGGAAGTCTGCGCCCGCGCTACCTTGACGCAACACCCAAGGCTCGGCGCCGAAGGCTGCGGATCCTTCGGGCGAGCTGCGGTGGGAGCCAGCTCAACGCCAACCATAACCAGAGGCGAGTTTGGACCGGCTGCAGGCGCAAGGCGCTTAAGAAGTGGCCCCTCGCCTCGCCGGCGTCACCACCCCTGAGTGCTTGTGTTCCACGATGCATGGCCATCCCGGCCAAAGCGGCGGCTGGAATGTCATCTGTGTCAGGTGGAAACAGCTCTCTGAGCACGTCGAGCATGTCGAGGTAGAGCGTGGCGTCTCCGCGCATGCGGAGGGTGTCCAAGTCTTCAAAGCGTGTCGCATGCGCAGCGGGGACGGTGACCCCGGGTTGTGTGCGGAGGAGAGCGAGCCACAACGCCCAGTCCTCACAACCGGCAGCGAGCCTGAGGCCCTCGCGGAAGCCACCGTGAGACATGGCAGCCTCTGCGAGAACAACAGTCGCCGACGTCGTGATGCTGTTGTGAATGAGAATTTTCTGAAATCCCCGGTGGTCTATGCGTGCGGCAGGGACTCTCCGACTCCCGTCGTCACGAATCACGAAAGCCTTGCCTGTGTAAAGCGCGGCACTGGGATGTCGACGTATTGCGCGCTCCATTGCCGCAAGAAAGCCGGGGTCCCAACTGTCGTCGCAATCCAGGAAGGCGACGTACGGACTTGCTGCCAAGCGAAGACCAGCGTTTCGGGCAGCTGCCGCCCCCCGGCGAGGTTCAGGGACGACGATCAATCGCGACCGCGTTGCAGGAAGGACTTCCTGAAGACGCGAGTCGGGTTCGTTATCGATGACGACGATTTCGTTCGGAGCAGGGTTCTGACGGTCAACGCTCGCGACAGCACGCGCAACTGTAGCCCTCCCTCGATACACCGGGATGACCACACTGAAGCGGACCTCAGCCGAAACGCTCATAGACCTCGATGGTACGGCGCACGGCCTCATCCCAGCTATAGCCTGAGGCGCGCTCCCTGCCGCGCGACCGCAAGCTCGCCGCCAGGTTCGAATCGCTGAGAATCGCCCGGATGCAGGCGGCTAGATCACTGGGCTCCTCGGTCTCAAACAACACCGCCGCGTCACCGACAACCTCAGGATGACTACCGGCCTTCGATGCGATTACGGGGCAGCCGGCGGCCATGGATTCGATGACGGCAAGGCCAAAGCCCTCATAGAACGAGGGGCAGATGCTCACCTCTGCAGCCGCGAGAAGGTTGGCTACGTCTTGGCGTTCCAGGAATCCGGCGGCAATGATTGGCACGCCCGCATTCGCTGCAGGTTTCAGCGCTTCCGGAATCCGATCCGTCTGCGTGACCACCAGCGCCAGCTCAACCCCAGCGGCGTGCACGACCTCCAGGGCGCGTCCCAGCGTTCCTAGGTTCTTACGCAATCCGACCCCCGATGCGCTTACCGCGACGGGGAGAGAATCTGACACACCGAGTTCCTTTAGGAGCGCCCGCCCCAAGGACCGGTCCGCCCTGCGGAACTCGTCTGCCGGCCCCAGCGGGATGATGTCCGGCCTGACAGTGGGTCGAAGGTGGCGCACGACGTCTTCGGCGGTGTTCTCCGACAGAACTAGGATTGCCCTGGCGGATCGCGCGTATTGCCTGAGGAGGCCGTTGTAGTACAGCCGAAAGTGCGGCGAGTACCGATGTGGGTGCAGCAGTGTGTCAAGGTCGTGCACGTTGATGATGAGAGGGCAAGCTGCGCGCCAAGGACCCTCGTACCAAGGTATGTGAAGGAACGAGGGCCGACGTAATGATGCCCAGCGGGGCAGCGCTATCTGTTCGAACAGCAATTTACGCCGTCGCTGCATTAGGTCACGAACAACGGGAGAGCCCGTTTCCCGCACAGTGAGGCCACTACCACAGATGAATGAAGGGCAATCCGAACCCATCGCTGCGGGCAAGCGGTCGCGGAAGACGGACGCGTACTGGCCAATCCCGGTCCACGGCACCGCCGCACGCCGGACGTCGAGGGCGCCCGCCTTCACAGGTGACGGCGTCGCAGCCCCGCCATCGCAGCCAGCGGAGAGGAACGGAACAGCTCGCCGATCTCTGCCCTCGTCATCATTCGAAGGTACGCCGCCAATGCGATGTATGTGGCGCCTGCCGCTAGGCTGGCGGCCCATGTCGCAGGTGGCACCTTAGCGGCCTGGAGAGTGACGATCACGGTCGCACCGACGAGCAGCGCCCCGCTGCAGGCTACAGCGCACCGCCCGAGTGCGGCTAGCCAAGTAGCGCGAGTCCCTTGGCCAAGTATCAGGTCAGCTCGGAGGACAAGATATGCGAACGACAGCGCGAATCCCGCCAAGACCGCGGCGGCGATACCCGTGATGCCGGCGAGTGCGTGGAGGGGTAACAGGGCCACCGTGATCGACGCCGCAAGCAATCCCTTGAATTGGACGACAACCCGCATCTGGCCGGTCCCGGTACCCATGCTAGTGATGATGCCCGGAAGTGTGTAGAGCAACAGCGCGCCAGTCAACAGGCGCAGCGGCCACGCCAGTCCGGATCCAGGAGAGCCCAGCCAGACCACTAGGAACTCCGGGCCGGCGATCATGACCATGATGAAGATGAGACCCGCCGCGCCCGCCATGTAGCGCGTGCCGCGGGCAAATAGCGCGACCAAGGAGTTCGCGGACCCCGCAGCCGCGTGCCTGGCCGCGGAGGGTATAAGGGGTGGGAGCAACGGTAAGAGTAGCGCGAACGCCGCCATCGGTAACCGAAGCGCGATGTCGAAGCGAGCTGCAGAAGCTGCCCCGCCGACGATGCCTGCAACCACCTTTGGAGCCTGCAGCACGTAGAAGTCCGCGGTATTAGCTAGCTGGACCAGACTGCCGAAGCGAAGAAACGCACCAAAGCCGACGCGCTCATGCAACTCGATGGGGGAGTGGGCCGGGAGATAGCGAGCCACCGCAATTCCCATCCATGCGATCTGGACGACATACATGGTGGCCACAGCCGATAGGAGACCGATGGTGCCCCAGTGCTCGCGCATCGCCACGACTAGCAGAGAAGCGTACGGGATTTGGCTGATCACCACGGCCGTATTGGCATGGCTTAAGCGCTGGAGTCCGAGCAGAGTGGCGGACAGGACTATGGAGAGATTCGAGACCGCGAAGAGGCAAATCCCGCCTACCCAAAGTACCTGTGCGTCCGCCGTTACGCCTCGCGGGAGGGCGAACCAAGCCGTTACTTGAGCTGTCAGCGGCAGCAGGATCAGGGCGACGACGAGGGACAGGCCGAGGTAAAACCCTGCTCCCATTCGCAGGATCCGTGTGGCGCCCTGGCGATCCCCTCTTGCGGCAGTTACTGCAACGAAACGGGTTATCACGCTAGCCATTCCGAAGTCGATCAGAAATTGGCTGTTGGTGACTACTGCGACGATCGTCCACAACCCGAACAAGTTAAGGCCGAGGAGGCTCAAGACTACTGGGAGCGTGAGCAGACCGACGAATCGGGCAATGAAAACCTGCACTGTGCCGGAAAGCACACCGGACACCATCCGACGGGCGTAGTTTGGTGGAGTCGAGGGGATGCTCACGGAGGTGAGGGCGATCGGGGTCGGGCGCGAACGAGTTCAGTAGCGCGCGGGCTTAGATCGGCTGACCGCGGTGAATGCGGTTTGAAGGCCTGGACGGGCGTGAGGCGTGTGTTGGCGCGCATCAAGGCTCCCTCGCTCATGACGATCATGATCCCCAGCATCGTTCCCATGAAGGTAGTGCCCTCGACTGTGGCAAAGGTGTTGATGACGAGGTTGAGTGATGTGAAGCACGCGATAGCAGCAATCAATCCGACGGCGGCCGCAGCGTCGGCTGATCCCCTTCGCGCCACCTGCCGTAGAGGACGTATGGGTGTCAGTGCAGCGAACAAGGTAAGCAGTAGCAGCGGAAGGCCACCCTTCAGAATCAACCAAGCCCAACCCATGTGCACGTATCCTGTCACTGGCAAGCTGGAGGTAATCGGGGAGTGGAACATGGCGCCCAATCCCCGTCCCCCCAGCAGGGTGGCGATGTCGCCATGTCCAATGGCGGCCACCGCGTCCGCCCAGCGCAGCGACAGTTGACTTGAGCCGACGTCAGATCCGCCGGTCAGGCGACGGAAAGCGGCTGCACCTACGCTGAATTGGGATTGCCCAACAGTGAGCGTGAATAGGAATGCTGTCCCAAGGAGCGCACTGAGGAGTTGCAGGCTGAGCACGCCCTGACGCCGCTGGCCGCCGACGGCAAGGCCCACGGCAACGACAATACCGATGGCGACACCCCCCAAAAGGGTGCGGGTATAGCTCAATGTCAATCCAAAGACCATGATCGGAAGGCTGACTGTGAAAAACAGTGCTCGAAGGCCACGCGCGGTGCGCAGCATTCCGACCGCAAGCGGAATCGCCACGGCGAGGATCATGTCGCCGCCGTTAACGATGATTCGCTGCACCTGAAATTGCGGGTTGACGAAGCTGTACAGCCCCGTTGTACGGCCAGTCACGTCACCCGCAGATCCGACCAAGATGGCCTTTGACGCCGCGAGCAGGCCAGCCACCACAAGCCAGGTTGCCGCGGCCATTAGGTCTCGCCGACGAAGGCTGAAAAGGACGGTGGCGGCCATGGCAACCATCGGCAGGATTAGGAAACCGTCCTGCCGAACACTACCGACGTCGTTCCCGACGATCATACCGAGTCCCGCAAAGGCCAAGACGGGTAATGGAAGCAACGCTACCACGCGGCCCTTTGGCATAGGTGGAGCAGCTGCCGGCACTAGCCGGCGGAGCACGAAAAGGCGCGCACCAGATATCAGGCAGATGGCGGTGACCACGAGATAAACAGCCGGCACCGTGATTCCGCCGATCACCGCGCCGGTCGTTGCGTCGGACCCGAAGATTGCCATGAAAAGGAACGGGACTGTCAACGGCCAATGGCCCCCTCGACAGCACAACACCAGCGCAACGACCCCCCCGATGGCAGCTAACGTGACTGCTGGCTGGACGGCCATGCTCACGGCCAAGACGGCCGCGATGGCGGCCCCGCCTGTTATGACGAAGGCGCGTTTCATGTGATGTCCTCGCTCTCGCTCCGTGCCTGGCCCAGCCCCGTCGCTCGGCCGCTCGTGCTGCCTAAAAGGCTCGTTGTTCCCAAGACGTCCTGGTAAGCGGCTAGCAACCCCTCCCGGTGAGCCGCGAAACCGTGATTGCGCCGCACCCAACCTCGGCCCAACTCGGCAAGAGACTTGACCCGCGCCGCGTCCTCACGAAGCGATCGTAGTGCTGCCACGATGTCAGCGGCAGTCGCTACGGGGACCACGGGCGGCGGGTCATCCGCGTACAAGGTCTGATCCAGATTGGTTAGCAACGGGCGGCCACTAGCCATTGCTTCGAGCTCGCTCAGGCTGAGAATGCCCTGCCGCATCTGGCCGATAACGACGTCGAAGCGTTCCAACACATCCGGCACGGCACTGTGAGGAACCCGATCAATGAACTCGACGGCGTGGCCATAGCGATGCTTGTATTCTTCCGCCCACGGACCCCAGTAGATCGCGGTCAGTTCACACTCCTGGGCGATTTCCTCAATTCCATCGAAGATCAGCTGAACGCCCTTTATGGGCTCCAACCTCGCGAAGATCAGCGCCCGCTTGATGCTGTCAGGCACCGTATATCTCTCGGGTATGGGCACAGGGTTTCCCAGCAGTCGTGCGCGGGATGTCCAAGGGCTTATGTAGGACGCGAGGTTAGGAGTCACGTACAGGACGGCTTTTGCTCGGTGCAGCGTCCAGTGGCCCATCCAACGCATGAGAGCTCGGTTGAAATTTTGGTGGAGATCGGAGCCGTGAGCGTGGAGCACTAATGGCAGCCCGGCCAGCAGTGACACAAACCCCTGTGAGACGAAATGTACATGGGCAAGGTCATATCGACCACGTCGCAGCCGCATGATCACAGGCAGGTACGCCGCGAGCCGCAAAGGCATGATGAGCAGCTTGAAGGGGCGCCTCCAGGATGCACCTAGCCACGGAAGTTGCAAGTAGTCCACCTCAAGGCCGTCGCCCCGCAGGATATCGAGTTCAACGAGCGCCACTCCCGCGACGTCGTTGACCATGGCGATGCGGAAGGGGTTGGGGCCGCGTGCCTGGAGGCCAACGGGCCACTGGGACCCAGGTCGAGCTGCGCCTCTGGCCTTACGAAGGGTATGCGGTCTTTGGTTCTGGCGCAAGCCGGACCGGGCGAGCTTTTCGCGCACGCTACCTGTGCCGGCCAGCGGCGTCAGACGAGAAGCGCTCGGGTCCACACTGGAGCTACTTTGTGGCCAGTAGAAGAGTCGCGCAGGGAGGTCCGTTCTCTCGTCGCTTGCGCGCCGCGTTGACGAGCAATCGACCTACGTACGCATCCAGCCGCTGGCGCGCGGGTTTAGGAAGTTGGGCTTTGTATCGGAGAAACTTACCCACGCGGTATCGGCCTACCCCCAGCCACGTAGGAGCATCCAAGGAATCCCAGAGCGAGCACAGCTCGCCGCTGAGATACGGGATGACGACCGTCTTTTGAAAGCCGGCGACCCTCAACTTCGCAACCCAATCGTCCGACGACCAGAGATTGTGATGGATCAGTTGTCGGCGCCGACCCTCGGCGTACCGAGCGGAATGAACGAGGAGATGGTCATTCATCGCCACGAGTGGGACTGTCGCCACAAGGTGCCCTCCGGGCTTCAGAGCGCGCATGCAGCCCGCCAACACGTCTTCGACGCCGGCAATGTGCTCCAAGACGCAGTTCGCTAACACCGTGCCGTAGTCCTGCGCTTCGGTCAGCGACCTCGCATCCTGGCACAACACTCGACCGTACACCCCGTCAGCTTGACGCGCTCGCTCGACAGCGGATGGCTCGATATCGATGGCTGTCTCTACATGTCCCAGTGCCAGGCGGGTGAAGGTTCCGTCGCCGCATCCGAGCTCGAGCACCGGGCGTTCCAGGGGCGTATCCGTCCAGACTCTTCGCACCGCGTCCACTTCCAGGAGACGCCACAGCGCGCCGGACGGTGAGAACCCCTGGTTGAGCAACTCCGTCGCCACGGACGTATCAGCATCAACTCCACGGACGGGGGATTGGGGTCGTGGAGTCACTCCGCCCTGCCAGCAGCGCGGAGGCTGGAACTCATGAACGCTGCGCTCGTCCGGATGATCCTGCTTGGGGCGAGGCGGAGCGAATCCAGCTCGTCACGCGGTACTCCTCAGGAGGCTGATCGACCGTCGATGATATGCTATATCTGTAGGCACAGGCACACGCCAATGAAGCGAGGAACGGGGTACTCTTGGTGGAACACCAAGGGTGGGCGCCTCCCCCGATGGCCGAGTTCGGTTTTGGCAAATCGTCACCTGACAGGCACTTTGAGCACCGCTCGCAGTTGACAGCAGCATGAGTTATCGCGTCATCCGGCCCACACCGCGCGGCGGAGCCTACATATACGTCGTGGATAGTTGGTCGCGAGCGATGCGTGCCCTGGGTTGGGAGGTGCTTCACTGGGACGGCACTGAGCCGGAAGCCACCTTCGGGGGCTTTCAGCCGGACCTGTACATGGCCGACGTACGTTATCGGCATCGCGTGCCACGTTGGCTCCGTCAGGGCCGCTGTCAGGTGGTCATGACGGTAGATCAATGGGCCACACCATGGGCTTTTCCCGTGCTTGCTGACTATGGTTATCAAACAACCCGCGCTCACATTCGCTGGGTGCGACGGCTGGATCCGGTCGTCCTCTATCACCATGCATCGCCGAACGGCATTGAACGAGGATGGAGTAACTGGCAACGACGTGAAGGCCGCCGCGTGATTTCTCTGCAGCTTGCAGGTGACCCCTTGACTTTCCACCCGGTCAACCCGCGTGACGATCTGCGATGCGACGTCGGCTACATGGGGCAGTACAATCCATACAAGGCGCCGGGACTCCATGAGTATCTGCTGAGCTACGCTGATCGCTACAGAACGGTCATATTTGGAAGCGGATGGCCAGCAGGAAAAGCCGCAGCAGAGTCGGTTAGCCCATCCCGGCGCAATGCGTTCCTCGCGTCGGCAACCGTGGTGCCGTGCGTTCATGAGCCTCACGGCCGGATCTACGGAGTCGAGGTAA
The DNA here is from genome assembly GCF_016464765.1 of Candidatus Aeolococcus gillhamiae. Classification (NCBI taxonomy): domain Bacteria; kingdom Bacillati; phylum Candidatus Dormiibacterota; class Candidatus Dormibacteria; order Candidatus Aeolococcales; family Candidatus Aeolococcaceae; genus Candidatus Aeolococcus; species Candidatus Aeolococcus gillhamiae. The sequence goes on from NZ_JAEKNS010000156.1 coordinate 31,036, forward strand.
CAGAGCGTCTGTACAAGGTCCCCCTTGCGGGGGGGTTCACCGTCACCGATCCAGTCTCCTGCATCTACGACGAGCACTTCTTCGGCGACGACGAGATTCTAATGGCCAACGACGGCAGGGAAATGGCCGAGATAGTTAAGCACTTCCTACATCATCCAGACGAGCGAGGTCCGTTCATTCAGCGCGCACGGGACCGCGTTCTGGCTCAGCACACCTACTTTCACCGGATCGCTGAGTTGATGACCGCGCTGGGACGGAGTGAGGAGGCTCAGTGCGCACGGATCTACGTCGGCGAGAACTTCCGTACATCGGCACCTGCTCCGGCCAACCCAATCCCACCAAAAACATGAAGCCCATACCGGCAGTCGCCCGGATCCGCGTCGCATGTCCGTGGTGTCACGGCAGAACCGGTCGGTCCGTCCTGTCCGGGGCCGATCATTACACGGGTGAAGCCGGCTTCCACGTCCTCCGATGTTCCAGTTGCGGCCTCATGTACACGAGTGCGCGCCCAACGGAAGAAGATCTTCACCGCTTCTATCCTCGCGAATACTACGAGACATTACCGAGGGCGCTGGCACACGCGCCAGTGGGCCCCGGCCGATCAGCCGTGTTGAAGGCGGTGTTTGGGTATCCGATGGAGGCCGGCGGTGGTCCACTCCGTCGCTGGTTTGCCAGGGCTGCAGCCGCCGCAGCGGGCCGGGACGCCAGCCACATTCCGTGGGTCCCCGGCGGCCGACTTCTGGAGGTCGGCTCGGGTCGTGGCGCGGTTTTGGCGGAGTATCGACAGCTGGGCTGGGAGGTCGTGGGTGTCGAGCCCGCGGCACGGGGCGTGGAACTGGCTCGATTGACAGGGCTCGACGTCCGACTCGGTAAACTGGGTGAACAGTCCTTTCCCATTGCGTGCTTTGATGCCGTGGTCCTCAATCATGTTCTCGAGCACGTTTCAGATCCGCGCTCTCTCTTGGCCGAAGTCCATCGAGTGCTGAAGCCAGGCGGCTGGATCTTGGTCCGACTGCCGAATGCCGAGTCATGGGAGGCTCGCGTGTACCGCGAGGATTGGTGGTCTTGGGAGCTGCCGCGCCATCTCATCCACTTCTCTCCACCAACTCTGCACATGGTCCTTGCGGCTGCCGGCTTCCGAATCGTCCGCATGCGCACTGAGCTGCGTCCGGCTAACCTGGGGTTAAACGCCCGATGGGCGGCTCACAGGCGTTGGGGGCGTCGGATTGATCCCCGGCTCTTTACCGCGGTGCTTCTACCCTTGGGAGCAGCGGCGTCTTGGCGCGGTCGAGGGGGCGACCTTGCCGCTTTGGCGCAGCGCATGCCGGATTGTGCTAAAGCCTTGGATGGATGAGGGTGACAGGAGCACCATCACGCAAGACGCCGCTGGCTGAGGATCTGGCGACAAGGGTCGCGCTGGAGGAGGAGAGCCTCAGGGTGCGGTATGCACGGCGGAGGCGCGTTGACGCGACTGAGCACTACGGACCGTTCGACGCCGCGGCGGTGATGGCCGTGCAACAGCGAGACCGAATCCTCCTGAATCGCCTACGACGGCAGGGCATGAAGAGTCTCGCGTCCGCACAGATTCTGGACGTCGGATGTGGAAACGGAGTCGAGCTGGTTCGCCTACTACCCTTCGGCGCTCGGCCGGAGAACCTGCACGGGATTGACCTGCTCCCTCAGCGGGTGCTCGCAGCCCGGTCGCTGCATCCAGCCATGGACATCCATGAGGCGAGTGCGGCCGCTCTTCCCTGGCCCGACCATCACTTCGATATCGTGGTTCAGTACACAATGCTCAGTTCAGTCCTCGACAGCGTCGTACGCCGGCGCGCCGCGTTGGAGATGGGGCGCGTCCTACGCCCAGGTGGCATCGTACTCTGGTATGACTTTGTCCTGAACCCGCTCAATCGTGATACGCACGCACTCCGAAAACGCCAGGTCTATGAGCTGTTCCCGGGATTCCAGGTCTGGCTGCAGCGGACGACACTCGCTCCGCCTATCGCGCGGTTTGTGGTGCCGCGATGGCCCGCCATCGCACACGGTCTCCAAGCGATCTCGCCGCTGCGAAGTCACCTGGTGGGTGTTCTGACCAAGCCCGCTGGACGCGACGCGCCCCAGTGCGCCGTGGCCGACGCCAGCAGGGTGGCTGAGAGGTGATCGGCGTTGGCCTTGTTGGCACCGGTTACTGGGGCATCAACCTCTGTCGTTCGCTAGCGCAGAACCGGGACGTTCGCTTGACTTGGCTCTGCGACCAAAATCCCGCCGCTCTGGCACGCGCTTCTAAGTTCGCTCCGGCAGCGCAGACCTCGAGCGACCTCGACCGAGTGCTCGAGGACCAATCGCTCGATGCAGTCGTACTGGCAACTCCTGCCGCGACGCACGCACCCCTCGGCCTGCGCGCGCTCGCCGCGAACAAACATCTTCTGGTCGAGAAGCCGTTAGCCATGACCACGCGCGATGCTGAAGGGATGTGTCGTGAGGCCGAGCGGCGGCAGCTCATCCTGATGGTTGGGCACACCTATCTTTACAACCCAGCCGTACGTCGAATCAAAGAGATGTTGGAGGCGGGCGAGCTTGGTGACATTCGGTATGCATCGTGCCAACGCCTCAATCTTGGAATCGTGCGCAGCGACGTGGACGCCCTCTGGAATCTCGCGCCCCACGACCTGTCGATGCTGGAATACTGGTTGGGTCACCACGTCACCGGCGTTGCTGCGGTCGGGCATGCCTATCTACAGGCCGGCGTCGCCGATGTCGCGTTTGCCCACCTATGGTATGAGGGGGGAGCATCGGGGCACATCCACGTGAGCTGGCTGGATCCCGCGAAGGCGCGCCGGGCAACGGTCGTGGGGAGCAAACGAATGCTGATCTTTGACGACATGTCCGCGGACATGAGGCTGATGGTCTTCGACAAGGGCATCGATGCCGAAACGAGTGACCAGCCGATGGGAGGCTACAATTCATTCGCAGAGCATCGATTCCTAGTGCGAGCGGGCGATGCGTGGATGCCACGGGTCGACGGTACCGAGCCGCTTGCACTCGAGGTTGCCGCCTTCGTCGACAGCATCAAGACGGGGCGGCGGCCTCTGGCCGACGGCCGCCATGGTGCCGCGATTGTGAAGACGCTGGAGCGGATTTCAGGGGCCATGATGATGACGCCGCCGAGGGCGGCGAGGGAATGACCACCACCACACATCGATGCTTTCCTAACGTCGATCTAGGCGAAGGGGTGGAGGTGGACGACTTCTGCGTACTTGGCAGACCTGGTCAGTCCACCCACCCAGGTACCCGCACGACGATTGGCCGAGACGGTTTACTGAGGTCTCACACTGTCATTTACGCGGGCGTACGTATCGGCGATCGATTCCAATCCGGCCACGGTGTGCTGATACGTGAGTTCACGCGTATAGGCGACGACTGCTCAATCGGGACGTCGTCCGTCATCGAATTTTCCGTGGTAATCGGAGATAGGGTTCGACTCCATTCTCTGTGCTTCGTTCCAGAGCACTCGGTTTTGGAAGACGCCTGCTGGCTCGGTCCGGGGGTCGTCCTGACCAACTCTCGCTACCCGGCTTCGGTTCGATCGAAGCAAACACTGTCGCCAGTTCACGTCGGTACCGGCGCTCGAATCGGCGCAAACGTCACCGTCCTCCCGGGTGTGACCATCGGCTCGGGGGCATTTGTCGGAGCTGCGTCAGTGGTTACCCACGACGTACCTCCGCGCATGCTGGTGGTCGGCAGCCCCGCTCGGGTGCGCGGCCCGGTCGACGCGCTCCGAGACGTCGAGGGGGTAATTTATGGAGAGCAGAGATGACCACATCCACCGCCGCTAGCAGACGTATTCCACTCGTCGATCTCCCAGCTCAGCATCGAGACCTTGCGCCGGAGATCTCGGCTGCTATCGATCGAGTCTTCCAATCGTCGCACTTCATCTTGGGCGAGGAAGTCGCAGCGTTTGAGACGGAGTTTGCGGCGTTCTGCGAAGTGGACGAAGTCGTCGGGTGTGGGAATGGGACAGACGCGCTCGAGCTCGCTCTGTACGCGGTCGGGGTGCGACCTGGCGACGAAGTCATCACCGTCGCTCACACCTTCGCGGCGACAGCCGAAGCGATCGTTCGCTGTGGAGCTGTACCGCGGTTTATTGACGTGAGGCCAGACACCCTTCTCATGGACGTCGGCTGCATTGAGGACGCTATTACGAGTCGTACTGCCGCCATCGTTCCCGTCCATCTTTACGGCAGTTGTGTCGACATGCCCGCATTGATGCAGATCGCTGAGCGGCGCGGTCTGACGGTTGTGGAGGACGCCGCGCAAGCTCATGGGGCGCGTTGGGGCGGCCGCCGTGCAGGGTCCTTCGGAACTGCGGCGTGCTTCAGCTTTTACCCTGGAAAGAACCTCGGCGCATGCGGCGACGCCGGCGCCGTGGCGACGAACGACCGCCGTGTTGCAGACGGCATTCGCGGAGCCCGCGATCACGGCCGCGTAGGAAAGCATGAGCACGCGGTCGTGGGGCGTAACAGCCGAATGGACGCAGTACAGGCCGCAATCCTTCGCGTCAAGCTGGGGCACTTGGAACGATGGAATGAGCAGAGGAGGCAGCTCGCCTCGAGCTACAGCGCACTTCTATCCAACCTGCAGGTTTCGCCCGTTCTCGCATCGGCTGACTGTGATCCCGTCTATCACCTATACGTGGTCAGGGTGCCAGATCGCGATCGGGTGCGAGCCAACCTGGGATCCGAGGGGATCACGACCGGCATTCACTACCCAATCCCTCTGCATCATCAACCCGCATTTGCCGCGACCTCTAGTCCCCAGGTGCTTCCGGTGACTGAGAGAGCGGTAGAACACATCGTTTCTTTGCCGATGTTTCCCGAGCTGCCTGTGAGTGACGTGGAAAGGATCGCTACTTGTCTTTCTGCGAGCCTGACTGCTGGTTGAAGCAGGAGGAGAACTACCGATTCTGCGCTCATCGAGTCAGACGGGACATTGCATTGGGCGTGGGTCGCCTCATCAATACATTGCCCACCCCCATCACGAACCCAGCTCCATATCCAATATGAAAGCAAGTGAAAGTGGCTGGGAGAATCGGGAATAGATCCCAGCCATACGTCCGGGCCGTCCCGATCGACGCAATGCCCGTTACAGCGGTATACGGTATGCCGATTATTGTCAGAGGCATTGTGGCCCGGAGCCATGGATGCGCTGCGGCAGTGCCGTGCCTTCCTGCCTCTAACATCCTCCATCCGCTCACCAGCGACGCGATGCTCAGGCTTACGACAAATAGTGGGGGGATGATGTGGCGCGGCGAGGATATAGCTCGGTGCTTGCGAATGACATGGACCTTCCAGTAACCGTATTGCAGGTACTGACGGAAGAGTCCTACAAGACTCGATCGCGGCCGATACCATGATCTGATCCGCGGGGATTGCCAGATGGTCCCACCGGCATCGATAAGTCGAAGGTTGAGTTCGTCATCTTGATTGCGTATCAGGGCCTCGTCAAAGCCGCCAATCTCTTCGAACATCCTGCGGAGGTAGAACCCGCCCCATACGGACGGCGTCAGACCCTCGTAGCTGACGGAGTGCCACCGAGAGCCGCCCGCAGACAGCGGGCTGTGATGAGCGGCTGCGATCGCTCTCTCAATGTAAGTGTCTGGCTCCGCAATGACAACTCCACCCACGTTGTCCGCTTTGGTCGCCTGGGCAATTTCGAGGCATCTCGCCAAGTAGTCCGGAGCGTAGCGGTTGTGCGCACCCATGATCGCTACGTAGGTGCCGGTTGCTGCCTTGATACCTAGGTTCATCGCGGCGGGTGTGGTGACGAGTGGGTTTGGAATAACTCGTAGTCGACTATCCTCAGCGCGCAGACGATCGAGGATCGCCGATGTGCCGTCCGTGCTGAGGCCGTCTAGTACGATGACCTCAAGATCGGAAACGTCTTCCTGTGCAAGCACCGACCGAACGCACGCCTCGATTCGCAAGGCTTCGTCACGGCACGGGATGACCGCTGAAATCCGCGGCGCTTTGCTCATGTTGGGGCAGTCACCTCTTGCGGAGGCGCACATAAAGCGAGCCATCTATGCATGGCCGTCCGCACATGGGAAACCTTCGTGCTAAATGACTTGGCATAGTATAGGTAGTCAAGGGATCTGAGGGAGCTGCTAGTCACGTGACCGACCAAAACGACAGCGGGTCGTTGCTTCCGTTCGCCCCTCCGACCATCGGAGAGGACGAAATTTCTGAGGTTGTTGCCACGCTACGCTCGGGGTGGCTGTCGACGGGTCCCCGCGCCAGCCGGTTTGAGCGCGAGTTTGCTGATTTCCTAAAGGTGCCCTCGGCCTTGGCTTTGAACTCGGGGACTGCCGCGCTTCACCTCGCTCTCGTCGTGCTCGGTGTGGGCCCAGGCGACGCCGTCATCCTCCCCACAATGACCTTCTCGTCCGCAGCACATGTCATCGAGCATGTCGGCGCCCGCCCGCTATTTGTCGACATCGACCCTGTGACACTCATGGTGGATCTGAACAGCGTGGAGCGCCTCCTATCCGCTCAAGATGGCAATGGGCATGTTCGTGCCCTCATGCCAGTACATCTCTACGGGCAGGTCTGTGATCTGTCGCGAATTGACCACCTGGCCTCAGCGTATCGAGTCCACGTGGTAGAGGATGCTGCGCACGCGCTGCCGGCCCGGACCGCTGCGGGTATGGTGGGGGCGGCGAGGCTTCTTGATCCTGACGGACCGAACAACATGGTGGCTTTCTCCTTCTATGCCACTAAGAATGTCACGACCGGCGAAGGTGGAATGCTCACCGGGCCTGCGCATCTCGTGGCGCGAGCCCGGATTCTGAGCCTACATGGGATGACCCAAGATGCCCACGCTCGCTATGCGTCCGACGGTTCCTGGCATTACGACGTGGTAGCTCCAGGGTTCAAGTACAACCTGTCGGACCTACAGGCCGCCCTCGGGATCCATCAACTTGCGCGGCTGCCTCAGCATCACCTCCGGCGGCGCGCGATTGCCTCCCGATACGAGGCAGGGCTGATGGCCGTCGCCGAGGTGGAACGGCCATCTGCCGTGAATGAGGAGTCAAATGCTTGGCACCTCTATGCCATTCGATTGAACTTAGAGCAGTTGACCATCGATCGCGGACGTTTCATTGAGGAATTGCGGGCGCGCCGCATTGGGACGAGCGTTCACTTTATTCCCGTGCATATGCTGACCTATTACCGCGAGCGTTATGGCTACGTACCGGAGGACTTTCCCGTCGCGAAGAGGGAGTTCGCACGACTGATCTCCCTTCCAATGCACGCTGGCATGACTGACGGGGACGTCGACACAGTTATCGATGCTGTGGCGTCGGTTGCCCTGCGATATCGCCGATAATCGTCGGGCGAAGATGCCTCCACTAAAGCGCGCCATAGACATCGCCGTCGCGGCAGGCCTGGCGATAGCCTCGGCACCGGTGGTTGCTGCGGCCGTGTTTGTCGTGTGGAAGGAGCAATCAGGTCCGGTGTTTTACCGCGCCGTCCGTGTTGGACGCAGGGGTCAGCTCTTCACTCTCTACAAGCTCCGCACGATGGACGACCGGAGTCCCGACTCGCCGATCAGCATGCCGGGGGATGGCAGGGTTTCGGAGGCGGGGCGGTGGCTACGGAGAAGCAAGATCGACGAACTGCCACAACTGGTCAATGTGCTCCGTGGCGATATGAGTCTAGTCGGCCCACGGCCGGAGGATCCGCGGATTGTGGCCCACTACACCGAAAGGCAGCGCGGCGTGCTCAGCGTACGGCCCGGGATCACGAGCCCCGCATCGATTCTATTTCGCGATGAGGCGAGCTTTCTTCATGGCGCCACGCTGGCGGAGGTCGAACAGCACTATCTGATATCGCTGTTGCCGGCGAAACTTGAGATGGACTTGGACTACGTCGGCTCGCGGTCCAATATCCAAGATCTACTCATCCTCGTTAGGACAGTACGCGCTGTCCTGCGGTGAGAAGAGCGAGTCGCGCGCGCCGGCTCATTCGGTGATGCGGCGTGCTTAAGCTTCTACCCTGGTAAAACCTCGGCGCCTGCGGCGACGCGGGCTGTGACAACCAACGATCGTGCGGTTGGAGATACATCTCACTCTGAGGTCAAGTCCCCTGTAGTGGTGTGAATTCGCTGGAGTTCTCACAACGTCGGTGAGTTACGCGGCGAGCCCCTCCGTGAGCGGGTTGGTAAGCAACGGCGGTCCGTCGGGATGCAGCAAGCGAGCCATGGACTGCTGGCTG